>CACZRK010000170.1 GCA_902783515.1 uncultured Coriobacteriaceae bacterium
GCCAGCGTGTCCGCAGGCACGCCCATTGCCTCGGCAAGTTCTTCGAGCGTGTCTGCCGTGACGTAGGCGTCGGCGTGCGCGGTGATGTTGTTCTGGACCGACTTGGCTATGCAGCGAGCATCGAACGCCTGCTGGTCGAAGATGACCCACCACTCGCGGTAGCCGGCCGCGATCGCGGCTGCCGCGGCGTCGTGGCTCTGACCCTCCTGGATAAAGCGCTTGCCGTTGGGCAGCACGAGCACGAGCGGGGCCCAGTAGCCCCACGTCGTCGCGTTGGGGATGTCGCCCATCAGGTTACAGTAGGTGGTTGAGGAGTCCATGCCCATGATCATTGCGCCAGCAGCCGCCGCCATGGCGTGGCCCTCGCCCATGCAGCCGTGCACGAGCTGGCCGTATGGCGAGAAGTCGGGCACGTACTTCGCGACCATCTCGCCGTTGTCGGCGAAACCGCCGGTCGCAAGCACGACGGCGCCGGCCTTGATGTCCACGGCGTTCCCGTCCTCGTCGCGGAAGCGGCAGCCGATCACCGCGCCGTCGGGGGCATCCTTGATGAGCGCCGTTGCACGCAGGCCGTAGTCAAACTCACAGCCCATCCGTTCGAGCTTCGCCTGCAACGGTGCGAGGATGTACTCGTAGCCCGTGCCGATGCCCTCGCCGGGCAGGATGACCGTGGAGGCGAGGCGCGGCATCTCGTCGTCGGTCGGCGGCTCTTGGAACGTGCAACCGAAGTCGTTGATGGCGCTGTCAACGAAGGCGGTGTTGGCGTACGTCTTGCCCTTGACCCAGTCGGGGTACCAGGCGTACTGGTCAAAGCCACCCACGAGCTTGTCCCTGGACGCCTCCCAGTACTGGTCGATCGTCATCTGCTTGCCGGCGCCCAGCTGCAGCTCGGTGCCGTTGGCGAACATGAACCAGCAGGAGAAGGCGGAGTCGCCGCCGAACGTGTCCTTCTTCTCGGCGAAGATGACAGACTTGCCCGCCTTCGCCGGCTCCATGGCGGCGGCGAGCCCGGAGAGGCCGGTTCCCACAATGAGGACGTCCGCCTCCTTGGTGAAGCTCACGGCGGCGTCGCCCACCGCGACGCCCGCGGTCGCCTCCGCGGCACCTGCGGTCGCCGTGCCGACGACGCCGGCCGCCGCGCCGCCGGCGACGAGGCAGGTGCCTCCCAGCTTGACGAGGTCCCTGCGCGTGAGCTGGCCGATCTCGCGGTCGTGCTGCGTGCTGCTCTGCATGATGTCCCCAATCCCCCGGTCTTGACCTGTGCGTGTTGCGGCCCGCCGGCGCGATGTGGCGCCGGGCGCCGCAACGAGTCCGCGCGTCGTGTTCTCGCGCGGTTCCTCCCCGACGTCCGACGGGCGTCGACGGCATGCCGTATCATAGGGACCACCGCCGCGCAGTACCTCACCGACATTCAATGAGACGCGCTGTTATCGCAGGTACAGAGGTAAAAACGGAACTCGTCTACACCACGGGCCACACGGTGTTCCGGCGGGGTGCGACGGCTGCGGGGAATTCACGGACGATCGCGGGAGGGTGCGACATGCCATTGCGGCTCACGGGGACGGACGCTCGTTGCCTGAATCTCGCTGGTTCGCGCACCGCGCCGCTCGCCGTCGAGCCTCTCGGGCGCGGGCGGGCGGCGCTGCTCGTCATTGGATACGGCTGCTACCATGCCGCGAGCTCTGCCGGCTACCTGTCGGCGATGGGAACGGTGGAGTCGAGCGTGGGATTCGTCTCGTCGCTGGCGTTCATGATCGCGAACTGCGCTGCCGGCATCGTCGCGCCGACGCTGGTTGCGCTGTGCGCGGCTCATTTCGCGCGGCGTCCGAACCGCATGCTTTCCGGTATGGGTCACGTGCTCCTACTTGTGGCTGTCCTGGTCGGCGCGTTCCCTCTGAGTGTTGCTCCCGATGGAGTCCGCGTCGCGCTCGGCGTCATGCGCGGGGTCGGCGCGTCCCTCGCCGCCATCGCGTGGGTCGCCCTGTACGTCGCTCATGCACGCGAGCGGCTGCTCCCGCTCTTCCTGACGATGTTCGCGCTTGATGGCGCCCTGGGAATCGTCTTGGGGGCGCTGCCGCCGGGCGCGGTCCGAGGTGCCGCCGTCGGGGCTCTGCTTGCCGTCTCGTGCGGATGCGCTCTTGCTCTGCCGTCGTCGCCGCGCTCGCGGCCATCGTCGCGCCCGCGGTCGCGAGCGACGGGCCGCGCTGTCCGCGACCTGCTCGCCGACGCGTCCGTTCGTCGTCTCGCCAGCGCCTGGCTCTGCTTCCTCGTCGCGCATTTCATCGTGGGGCTCGTGAACACGGCAGTGTTTACCTCGGGCCTCACGGCTGCGCTCGCAAGCGTGAACGTCAGCCTTGCCATTCTCGGCGCGACCGTGCTCGTGGCCGTCGCGTCGCTGCCCGCCCATCGCGCGCCCAACCCCGAGGCGACGTTCGTGGTCGCGATGCCGATCATGCTCGTCGTGTTCACCCTCATGTCGTTCATGACGGATCGGCTCGGAGCCGTTGCGGGCTATGCGGTCGTCGGGAGCTATGAGGCCATGGCGATGTGCTTCTCGATTTTCTTTGTCGCGTTCCTGCGTGACGGCGAACACGACGTGTATCTCTGCGATGGGATCATGGCTGCCGTCTCGAACGCCACGCTGCTGCTCGGCCTCGTAATGGGCGCGTGGCTGAATGCGCTGTGCAGCAGAAGCGGCGTGCCGCTGCTGACGCTGCTGGCGTTCGCGGCCATCTACCCCGTCGGCATCGCCCTGCTCCTGCTGCAGCGCAGCCGCATTCGCGACCGTGAGCGTGTCGAGCGAGAACGCCTCGTGAGCGAGATGCGCGAGGAGCAGGCGCGGCATGTCGACGAGGCCGTGCGCCAGTCCACTCGGGTCCTTCGCGAGCGCGGCGTCGACGCGTTCGCGTCGCGCCATGGCCTTACGCGTCGTGAGACGCAGGTGTGTGACCTGCTGACGCGCGGATATACGGCGAAGTCGGTCGCCGAGACACTCGGCGTGACTGACAACACCGCCTGGACGCACATCCGCAGCGTCTACCTCAAGTGCGGCGTCTCCGGACGGCAGGCGCTGATTGGCGCGTTCGAGGGGTTCATGGGCGACGATGGTGCGCCAACGACGTCCGACGGCCCGGCGGTTCTTGGGGCGTCGAGCAAACGCGGGACGTCCGGTGACGCCGACGGCGGCGCCCCCAGGTGACGGTGGGCCGTCGCGAGCGACTAGCATGTGGTTGGCCCACGGGGCGGTCGTTCGTCAACCCCTGCGCACCTCGTCCACCATCGCGAACAGCTCGTTGCGCGTGTGGATGCCGAGCTTCTGGTAGACGTGGCGCACATGCGCCTTGGCAGTGCCGTTTGCCACACAGAGCTCGCGCTGGATGTCGCTCGCCGTCATGTGCCGCGCGAGGGGCAGCAACACCTCTTCCTCACGTCGCGAGAGGTTGTGAGAGATGCGCTGTCTGTCGGCGGACGATGACGAGATTGCGATGGAATCCTGTCGGTGATACAGCGAAATACGCGCAACGCTCTCGTCTCGTCAGACGATTCTGATGAGACAAGAGCTCTTGCCACTGTCGCGGTCTATCCCCGTTAAGGTCTTGCGACGGGGGGTCACGCATCTACGTGGTGCAGACGAGTTCCTTTGCCTTGGCGACCCTGTGTTTCACCTCGATCGAGTCAATGCGGAATTCGTTGTTGCTGAAGAGACGGTAGTTTTGGAAGGCGTCATAGCGCGGGCACGCCCAAGTCTTTTGGTCGTGCGGGTCGATCTGGAATATCTCCCCACAGCCGAGGCATCGGACTCTCATGGGAACGCGTTCGATGCTCACTTTGGAATCTGTTGCGACGGTGTAGCATGCGAGAAACTTAAACATATATTATATATTGATCAATTATATCGCTAATATAACTACTGATGATATATTCTGCGATAACACGGACTATGTCATAACTATGGCTGCATTCTTCGAGCGCACTGTCCACTATATTGCGCACGAGAGCCATCTCGTGCATCGAACGGACCCCTCTCAGCCTCTTTGCGCCAAGTTTGTCGTCAGCGCACCGAGTGTTGTTAGATCAGTCCACGCCCGAACCGATACGCCGCCTTCATGTTGCCGTCGTCCAAGAAGTCCTGAGGGAGGTGACATTCTCGTTGAGTCAAATACGTTGTCAACACGAGGCGTCTTCAGCTACGCTCGCAAGCTGGAGTGACTTGTTGCCAAGCTAATGGGGGCGCGTATGGGAAATGCTACGCAATCGCCATCGGAGAGTGCTCGCAATAAGACCTACACGATCGGGGCGCTCCAAGAGACATTTGGTGTTTCTCGGAACACGTTGCTGTATTACGAGAAAGCAGGCATTGTCACGCCAGCGGTCGATTCCAACAACGGTTACCGAACATATACCAATGACGATGTCTTTCGTCTATTTGAGAGCGTGGCCATGCGCAATGTGGGCCTAACGCTCGACGAATCGCGGGAGCTACTTGCGAGCTCAAGTATCAGTGCCGCAGATCGCCTTGATCGCTGCCTCGATATGTCACATCGTATGCGCAGTTGGCATGAAGCTGCCGAAGAAACTCTAGATGATGTTCGTGCGGTAGCTCGCGGCGAGAACGATGCTTGTCTTGCGCGTCTTGTTAGCGCGCCACGATGGTACCTCTATTTAACGGATGCTGAAACTGGATATGAAAATTTTTGCTCGAACAAGTCTCTAGATATCCTTCTTAGAAATTATCCTGTATCTTGTCCAGCAATCCTAATTGATGACGATTTTAATACACATGAGCATATCCAGCCGCGCTGGGGAAGGGCGATTGAGTCCGATCGTGCGGGCTTATTGCCCGAACCAGTTGACGTGGACGCATCAGATGCGGAGCTCGGTGGATGCTCGTGTGTCACGCTCGCATATGTGACGCGCTGCGCCGATGTGCCCGGCTTTGACCCAGATTATGAAGTTCGCGATTGCGTGCATGCGTTTATTAAGAAATATGGGCTATGCATAGACGAAGACAAGCGGGCATTCGCTGTTAACGCATTTCCGGTGCACGGATTCTTTTTTTCGCGCCTATTCGTCCCCGTGCGTGCCCATACCATTCGCGGTAAGTTCGCGACGCGATGCATTTAAGTTGGCAAATTTTCTTGATCGTTTGGTCTTCAGACGTGAACCCAACAACTCTGGTCAAGTCAACCCACGTTGACCTGCAATCCGTAGTCATCTCATAGTCGGGGCAATCACGGTGCGAGACGCAACGCGTCATTGCGTTGGCTCGTGATGATCTGTGACTGCACGCTTCGACAAGGAGGATGCTATGTCTGAGATTACACGTCGCGGGTTTCTTTCGGGCATGGGGACGGCCGCCGCAGTGATGGGGACGAGCAGCGTTGCACTTGCGTCACAACCCAAGTCGTCGCGGTCGTCGGCAGCTAAGGACTTCGACGAGACATATGACGTTGTTGTCATTGGGGATGGGTTTGCTGGCAATACCGCCGCTCTGTTTGCCGCGAAGGCCGGTGCAAAGGTTCTCATCCTCGAGAAGGCTGATGAGGGCGCTCGCGGAGGAAACTCACGTGTCTGCGGTCAGATGATGCTATATGCGCATGACTATGATGCATGTGTTAAGTACCTTACCGCGCTACAGGGTGAGATGAATCATGATGATGAATATATTTCAGCATATGCTGATGGCATAACCAATCTAAAGGATATCCTCTCAGAATTCGGTATTGATAACCCAGTAGAGTGGCATGCCCTCATTGAGGACAACGAAGAGACGGCCAAGAAGACGGGCATCAAGATGCTCGCGGGCATTATGGCTCCGGAGTATCCGGAGTTCCCAGGATCCGATCAGATGGACGCCATGTGTGCGCACGAAGGGGTCTTTGACTCATATTTCTACCAGACGGTTGCTCAGACGGTTGACTCCCTGGAAAACGTGACCGTCGCGTTTCAAACGCCGGCGAAGCATCTTATCCAAGATCCTGAAACGAAGGCGATAGTGGGCGTCATCGCCGAGAGAGATGGGGCTGAAGTTCGCTACGGCGCCACGTCCGGCGTCGTTATGGCTTGCGGTGGATTTGAATGCAACAAGGACATGATTGAGAACTTCATCGGCTGCTCCTATATCGGTCATGTAGGCGGTGACTACAACACTGGGGATGGCATCAAGATGGCCCAGGAGGTAGGAGCCGACTTCTGGCATCTCACCAGCTACGAGGGCGGCGGACTGGTCGGTGGCCTGTCTTGGAGGGTGCCCGAGGGAGACCGTGCGCCGTTTATTCTGGGGTTCGGATCAGTCAAGAAGGGTGCCATCTTCATCGTCGCCGATGACGGGACGCGCTATTTCAACGAGGTTCAAACTTCACGTCACGGCAAGATTAACTTCCATGGTATTTATCGCGCCCCGAACACCTCTATTCATCCGTGGATGATCTTCGATCAGTCCCAGTATGACGCCTTCGATCAGAAGGGCGGTATCCTCCCTGACGACGCGAGCATCATTGTTACGGGAGAGACCATAGAAGAGATCGCGGAGAAGACAGGCATAGATCCCGAGAAGCTTGCCGATACCTATGCGCGCTTTAATGAGTATGCACAGACAGGCGAGGACAGGGACTACGGCCGTGCGGCCGAAAGCATGGCGCCCTTTGAGGGAACGATCTACGCCATTCCGCTCATCCATGTGATGTTGAACACTCAGGGCGGTGCACGTCGGAATGCAAAGGCTCAGGTGCTCGATCCAGACGGCAACCCGATTCCCAATCTGTACAGCGCCGGAGAGTTCGGCGGCGTTGCGAGCTTCTATTACAACGGCGGTGGCAATGTCGCTGAGTGCCTGACCTTCGGCAAGATTGCCGGCACGAATGCGGCTGGCGGGGACAAGTAGGCCGCGGAAGAGCTTCATTACTTGGCAAGTGTTACTACGTAAAAGATGAAATGAACTAAGCAATATTTAGGAAATACTGTGGCCCGGCGTGCTCATGAGGTGAGACGCCGGGCCCAATTCACAGGACTGGGATTGCACGCCGCCGTTTCAGGGCGTTTCGCCACGACCCGAGCTATCGACCTTTCCAATCCGGCCGGCACTATGTTACCCGTGGCGGCGCTGACATCGCATGCTGCCTTTATCGATGCGCGATACTATTTTGCAAGGTAATCCGATGCGCTCAGTGCTGCAATTCGACCAGAGTTAATTGCCCATGAAGCGCCGGATCCGGCGGCGATGCCAGCATCGTATACGTCGCCATAGAAGCCACCCGTATCTCAACCGCCTGCAAAAAGGCCGGGAATGACCATATCATCGGCTGTGAGCACGTTTGTGAGCGCGTTCACCTTCAGGCCACCGCAAGTCGTGAAGTATGCGTCCTGGCAGTCGAATGCGTAGTACGGGCCATCATCATCGGTCATGGCGATCATGTAGTCGCTCGGCGTGTGGAAGTCCTCGTCAAAGCCCTCATCGCAGAAGCCGTTGTACTTCTCGAATGTTGCCTGCAACGCATCCGCGTCAAGTCCGGAAGCCGCGGCGAGATCGGCAATGGTGTCGGCCTTTACGGCGTGACCATTACCGGATGCGAGGAGCCCCTCGACCTCTTCCTTTAGGCCCGTGAGCTTCTGTCCGGCTGCGACCCAGACCCCGATGCCCGTCAGAGCACCGTCGCCCGTCTCAAACCGATCAAGCAAGGCCTGGGTGAAAATCGCCCATACCTTTTTTTGCTTGCGCATGGCGCAGCCCGCGAACGGGAAGTTCTTGAGAAACATGTCCTTGCAAATGCAGCGACGCTGCACATAATGGCTTTACCCATTCAGAACCTCTGGGCATTGAGCCGTAGAACATCATGGTGCCCGCCCCCACGTCAGCGATAGATCATTAATCTGTGGCGCTTGGGAATTTGGTCGGCATGCCAGCGCTGGCCTTGATGACGCGATCATGCGTCGGTGTCGTGCCGCTCGATGACGGCAAGGAGCTCCTCGCGCGTATGGACGCCTAGCTTGCGATAGATCGACTTCGTGTGCGCCTTCACTGTGTTCTCAGACAGAACGAGGCATGACGCGATGGACGCGATCGTTTTCCCACGCGCGAGTTCGCACAGGACCTCATGCTCACGGGCCGAGAGGTGGTCGCTCGCTGCGATGGCGTCACAGCTACGCGTTAAGGCGGCAACGTATGACCCTTCGGAACCAGGAGCGATCGTGAGTTCTACGCTCTTCGTTCGCACCTTTGAGGAAGCAAGGCTAATCGGAATCACGGGCACCACATATTCGAAGGAGTATACGTCGCGATCGAAGTAGTTCACGCGAAAGATGCTGTAGGAGCGGTTTGACAGCAGGACGAACCCAAAGAACAGGATGGCGTACGTGAGAGTCATGACCATGACGGAAGCAATTGACGAGTCCACAGCGCTTACGAGGTGCTCGAGAACCGTTCCAAGCACAAGCCCACCGACGTTTGCGATCATCGCGGCAGAAAACACGCGCACGGGATTGTGTCCCGCCATGGCAACGATGGGACCGAGCGCAAGATATACCATCGAGAGAAACAGATAGTAGCCGGAGAAGAGGAGCATCGGAACAAGCTGCGTGTCCGATCCGGTGGGGAGCGCATGGAAGAGCATCGCCGCGGAAAGCAGAACGAGCACGGCAGTGGGCGACAGAAGGAAGCCGTGTCGTTCTGCTGCAACTTCTGCCAGCGTGATGGCGATCATGACAACGATGACAACGGAGAGCACCGAGGCCCATACGGTATGCAAGGACATTGTCGCCCGAATTCCCTCACTATCGATCAGATAGTTGTAAGGGATGGAGAATATCGCAATGCAGATATAGAAAAGCGCCGCCGATCTGCGAGGTTTGCTTGCCGTTCTTGGGACCCACGAGTCCATGAGACCCTCCATGAGACGGTTCACGCGTCGCAGGCACGCAAGGCTTGCCATGGGTAGGCATACATATACGATTAATGCGACAGCATCAGGCAACTCAACTTCAATAAAGTAGAGAACAACCGACATAACGATAGCAACAAGCGTGATGAAGAGCTGCTCGTCTTTAGGGTCCATGAACTTATACGTCTCTCCCCATGCCACGATGAGGGGGGTTGTTCCGCAAGCAAGCAGCACGTCGCTCGCGAGCAATAGGGGCAAGGGAAGGTGGACGATGGTGCTGACGAGAAGCGTTACCTGGCCGACGGCGATCAGCGCCCCCATGGTCTCAATCGAATGTTTCCAACGGAGGAGCGTTGACACTCTGCGCGAGAGCGCAAGACAGACGACGAACATGGCGAGTGTCGCGAGCGTGTTCACGACCCAGAAGCTTCCAACGCGTGACACTTGCGAGCCCTCGAATATCGTCCAGAAAAATGTCACGCCATGGAGCGTCGCCCACTGAGTGGCCATGCCTACGGTGGCGAGCATGACGGCGATGACGCGCTGCACATCGAACGACGAGCCGCCGCCCGCGCCGATGTCTCCTTCGCACAACGCTGCCATTCGTCGCTCCCTTGGATCCAGTCGCATTGCCCTCTCATGGTTACATCTTCGTAGTTCGTCTCGACAGTGGCAATGCTTCCAGCTGTGTCGGCTGCAGTATGGCTGAGCCGCGGCGTGAGAGGCTTTACCCGTTTCGGGTAAAGCCCGCAAGATCGAATTGAATTACCTGAGACAGGTGTATCGCGTTCGACTGGTTTCTCTCCACGATGAGCATGTCGAGCCTGCGCACGAGCGGCATGCCGCGTTGCTCGTGGCGGACTTTGAGCGGCATCCGTAATTTGAATGCACGTCCAGGGACAAGGAGGGCTTTTCCATGGAGATCACCAGAAGGGGATTCGTTGGGATGGCAGGGGCGATCGGCGCAACGGCGCTGGGAACACGCTCTTTGAGCGCGCCAGCGATTGCCTCCACATCTTCGACCGCCGATGACAGCGTGGCATCGAAGAGCCCTGTTGCCGCCTATGACGCAGACGTCTGCGTCATAGGCGGCGGCAACTCGGGACTTGCTGCCGCCGTCGAGGCGGCCCAGCAGGGCCTGGGCGTCGTACTGCTCGAGAAACAAGGGTCTACGGGCGGCGGCGGAATTGGCACGGAAGGCGTCTTCGCGGTCGGATCTCAGATGCAGAAAGACGCTGGGATTGAGATTGAGCCCGCTGAGGTCATCGCCACCGAGATGAGCTACTCGCACAACCGTGCGAACGGGCAGAAGTGGCTTGATCTCATCAACAACTCCGGCGACAACGTGAGCTGGTTGCAGGAGTGCGGTGTCAATTTCACCGGCGTCGTGGATGACTACCATGGCGGTCAGTACAAGACGTTCCACTGGTTCGGCGTGAATCGCGCCCACGACGACTACACGCCTGCCATGACGAAGACGGCGGAGAGTCTTGGCGTGCAGATTCTCACGTGGACCCCGGCACAGTCCCTCCTGCAGGATTCGGACGGCACGATCACGGGCGTTCTCGCAGAGAAGCAAAACGGCGACATCGTCAAGGTTAACGCAAAGGCGGTCGTGCTCGCGACCGGGGGCTTTGCAAACAATGATGACTATCTGCAAGAAGGCGGCTTCTCGGACACAACCAATGTCGTGCGTTTCCTCTACGGCTTCAATGGCGACGGCGTTCGCATGGCCGTTGAAGCGGGTGGCGCTGACAATATCCCGCGTATTTCCGGCCTCATGCAGCTCACTGTCTCCGGGGCTCCGGGAGGAGAGTACGGAACGTTCGGCCAGGGAGACGGCCTTGTCGTGGCGGGGCACGCTGCGCAGTCAATCTGGGTGAATGAGGACGCCGAACGGTTCTGCGCCGAGTCCGCGGGCGTCGAGAACTGGATGGCGGACATGGTGCCGTCGCTTATGCACGCGAAGCTCTACTCCATCTATGACGCAAAGGTGTTCAAGGCCGCGTTTGACGGCATGATTGCTCCACGTATCGACTGGGACGCCACACAGGAAGAGCTTCGACAGCGCATCGAGGAGAACCCGTACAATGACTTCTTTAGCGCGGACACACTTGATGAGCTCGCAGGGAAGGCGGCTGATGCCTGCGGTCTTGACTATGACACACTGATCAGGACCATCGAGGACTACAACGACATGTGCGATGCCGGGGCAGACGCGTACTTCGGCAAGCCCGCCGAGTATCTGCAAAAGCTCGAGAATCCACCCTACTACTTCTGCTATATGCCGCAGGCATGCATGGTGACGTTCGGCGGCATTCGCACGAATCGCAAGATGGAGGTTGTTGACAGGAACGGCAGGGCGATACCTGGCCTGTATTCGTGCGGCGTCGACTCCGCCGACCTGTGGCCCAACGTCTACACTATCAACGTTCCTGGCGGATGCAACGCGAACAACATCAACTCCGGGCGTAGCGCGGGCAGGAATGCTGCGACCTATATTGGCGCTGGTGCGCTTGGTGCGGTGAAGTCCCAGGGTGACACGAGCCCATCCGCCCCCGACGCACACTGGCCTGCACCGGAGGGCGCGTGGGCCGACGGCTCATACACCGACACCGAACGCGGGATGTTTGGCGACATTACGGTGAGCGTCACGATTCAGGGTGGCAAGGTCACGGCGATCACGCAGACAAACGAACTTGAGACCACCTACGTGGGAGTCCCGGCCATGGAGGATGAGCTCATCCCCGCTGTCATCAATGCACAAACCAGTGATGTGGCGACTGTGGCTGGTGCCACGATGACGTCGAATGGTTTTCGTTCGGCAGTACAGGCATGTCTGGAACAGGCGGCACATGCGTCTTAAGTGCGTCGTGTTCCTGCTGGTGGGCAAATGCACGCTATGCCCGAGGTTCGAGGAGGCTGCGCGGAGCCCCCATGTGGAGAGGATGGTATGAAATGAGCAATGGTAGTCGAGTGAGCCGTCGTTCATTCATCGCCGGAGCCACAGCGACAGCAGGCGTCTTTGCTGTTTCCTCACTGGCGCAGGCATCTGAATCAACGAAGAAGGGCTTGCCGGAGTCCAGTGCAGGCGTCACTGCTGATGACAAGTGGGCATTTGAGATTGCTCCCGACAAGATCGCCGAAAAGGACATCGTCAAGACGAAGTCCGCGGACGTAGTGGTCGTTGGCTGCGGCATGTCGGGCTTGGTGACCGCCGCTTCTGCCGCTGAGAACGGACTCTCGGTGATTATCGTCACGGCGTCCGAGGGGCCAGTCAGCCGGGGTGGATCTAACAATGCTATTTACTCCAAGACAATGGAGTCTCTTGGTTTAAAGAAAGTAGATCAAGACTGGTATAGAACACAGTATATGATAAATAATGGAAATTTTAAGCCAGGTTTCTGGTACAAGCACTATAACCATTCCGAAGAGGCAATGAACTGGCTGATTGACATTGCAACAGCGGCGGGGATTAAGACGACAGTCGAGAGTGGTGCAGAGTACTCTGAGGACGACATCATGTACACGCCTGCCGGTGCCCATGCGTTCTATGTCGATGACGAGGAACTCAATGGTACCGTCGGCACGGGTGAGGCGCACATTGCTGCGGAGCTCGCTCGCCATGTCGTCGAGGATTTGGGTCAAGAGATCGATTATCAGACTAGAGCGGTGCGATTGGTACGTGGATTGGATGACGCGAGCGGAAAAGTCACGGCAGTTATCGCTCAAACAACGGCTGGTGACTATGTGAAGTACGAGGGTGCCAAGGGCATCGTCATGGCGACGGGAGATTTCACGCATAACCGCGACATGATGGCGAGATATGCACCAGAGGTCATGGAGCTTTGCGACTTCTCAAAGGAGGTCGACTACGATGCGGGCCTCATGACTAACGGTATATATGACGGCGAAGGCCAGCAGATGGAGCTTTGGATCGGCGCTGCGTGGCAGAAGACACCAAACGTCATCATGCTCGGTCGACCGAACTTGCCGGCAGACAACCCATATACTTCACATACCGGTCTTATGGTTGATAAGAACGGTCAACGATTCATGAACGAGGACGTGCTGGGCGGCGTTGCTTGTGCCACAATCATGCATCTGCCCGGAGATACGTGCTACTGCATCTGGTCGGCAAATCGCGCTGCAGCCGGTGGTCCTTGGGGTAAGCCAAACTATGCCCATGGAGAGCGATTCGCTGATGCGGCAGAGATGCAAGCGACGTGGGATGAGGATACGTATGGCTATGGCATTGTAAGGGAGGAGACACTCGACGAACTCATCAACAAGCTTGGTCTGCCCGCTGCGACGATGGATACCATTGCGCGCTACAACGAAATGTGCAATGCGGGCGAGGACGTGGACTACTACAAGGATGCATCCAAGCTTATCCCGATAGAAGGGGGACCGTTCTATGGTTGCTCCTATAAACCTATGCTACTGACGGTTCTTGGTGGCACGCGTACAAATGTTGACCTGCAGGTTCTTGACGCTAAGGACGAGCCGATCGACGGCCTGTTCAACGTCGGAACAATGATCGGTGACTTTTATTCCGGCGTGTACACTTTTGCCATGGAGGGCATGAACTACGGGTCTACGTGCATTACACTGCCGTATCTGCTTGGCAAGGATCTCGCTGCCGGCAAGTTCGACAAGTAGGGAAGCTAGCCGATTGAGCTGATAAGCGCTTGACCCCGTCGGGATGCAGAAAGCGTCTCGACGGGGTCTTTTCTCACTGCCGCCCGTTATCTCCGATAGGCGAAATCATCTCGATGGCATCGAGCATCTCCTGACGGTCGGTCACGCCCATCTTCTGGTAGATACGCGCGACATACGTCTTCACCGTGCTGCGAGAGATGGACAGTCGCTCGGCGATGTGCGGGATGCTACGGCCTCTCGCCACGAGACTCATCACCTCTGCCTCCCGCTTTGTGAGCTCGTAGCGCTGGATTGCCAGCATGCACTGGTCGGCGAAGAGATACGCCTCTGCCTTCGGATAGTTGATGGTGGGGTTGAGATGCGCTCGGTGAAAGATGCTGCGGCTATCGAGTAGAGCCGAGGTGAGGAGCACGAGGACGCAGATGGCGCTGACGACGAAGACGAGCGTCCCGTCCTCTGCCGCGAATAGTTCGTCGCGCAGATCGATGAAGGCCAGCGCGCCGAGGGGTACCGCGCTCTCGATCGCGCGATACACGCCGAAGGCCAGGCCGGGACGCACGCCATCCTTGGCGCACAGGCTTGCGACAAGCACAAAGACGAACAGGTCAAAGCATGTGTAGCCAATCGATACAAGTGTTGAGCTGAGCCCCGAGTAATAGTTGAAGGCCACTGCGAAGAGCAAGCCGGAAAACACCAAAGGCAATACAAGTTTCGAGATATATGAGACGGTGAACGTGCCTTGCGTAGCGAGGCAGACGACGAGCAGGACAGTCATGATAACGAGCGATCCGACAATGGTCGCGATGCCGAGTCGCTCGGCGCCATCACCCGTCAATGACGCGCCCGTGCGCGCATCGAGCATGATCATCCAAGTTATGATGCCGAACAGGACAAAGACGACCATCACACGCCAGATGTCCGCGACAAACGCGTTGTGTCGCGCGCCAGCATGCGCGGACGTGAGATATGGCGCGGTTGGAGTACCCGCGTCATTGCTGACGCTGCCACCCCCGCGCGGCGGTGCTAGATGATAGGCGACCATCGAGCCCGGTAGCAGCATTGCGAAGAGCGTTCCCCGCACGATCGTC
Organism: uncultured Coriobacteriaceae bacterium; assembly: GCA_902783515.1. Lineage (GTDB taxonomy): Bacteria > Actinomycetota > Coriobacteriia > Coriobacteriales > UMGS124 > CAIFEU01. The sequence continues at coordinate 14,627 of CACZRK010000170.1, forward strand.
GGCAGTGGCGCGAGGACGAGGCATGTGAGCAGCGCAATGCAAAAGCTCGATAGCGCAAGAGTCGTGATGACATGCGCATCAAGCGCACAGTAACGGATCCCCCAAGCAACGATTATGAATGCGGCAAAGACGCGACCGACGCCTCGATAAAGCGCGACGGACATGTCTGACCCGATCGTGCCGTGCGTGGCAAGTATTAGCGTCGCGAGTGTTGTCAGCCCCGCGAGTATGGCAGCGGTGTCAGCCATCCTCGGAAAATGCGCGGTCTTTGAGAGCATCAGAGCGACGAGCAAATAGCTTGTCGCGTTGCAGATTGCGCCGATGACTGTTGCTGTCCACTGCACGCCTGCAAATCGGTCGGGTGGCACGACCGGAAAGAGGTAGATGTCAGTAAGATTCCACGCATAGAAGCATGCAAGGCCAATGGCATAGGGGAGAAGCGCCAGTAATGCTCCATCGCCGGAGGGGCGTGCCCATCGGGTGATCGGCACGCCCGGCGCCGCAAGTCGTACTTTCTGGTCGACGTGCTCTTCTACGGTGTTGGCCTGTTGATCTGACCACATTGCAGCCCCGTTTCGATAGCGTAGGTGCAAGTCGTGGGCGCAGACGCGGATGACGCATGGATGGCGAGATGCTCTGAAGCGTCGGGCGACCACGCGTCATCAGGCGTGCACCCAAATGGTCTGGTTGCGCGCGCCGCCGCTCGGGACGACGTGCGGTCGACAACGACCCATAACGGCGTCTCGATTATAGGGTGACGGGATGGCGTCGGGAATATTCGAGTGAATGGGGGATGAAATGGGGTCAGCGAATACGTCGCGTAGGAGCTTTATCGCACTCGGTGCCGCTGTCGGCGCGATGGCGGTGGGGTCAGGGAGCCTTTCTGCGCTTGCCAAGGATGGCGAGAAGGTGGACTCTTCGCGGAAGGGCGACGTTGCAAGCGCTGGGGTCGACGCCAAGACTGATGCGCAGGCGCCGCTGCTTATGCCGAATCCTACGGGCATTGAGTTTCATCCGCCCGTGGAAGGTGAGAGCGCGTTCATTGCCGCACCTGTCAAGGAAAACGAGATCACCGAGACGGTCACGACCGACGTTGTCGTGTGCGGTGCCGGTATGAGTGGGGTCACGTGCGCCCTTTCCGCCGCGCAGAACGGTCTGAACGTCGTTCTACTTGAGAAGGGACAGGTATTTGCGGCACGTGGCACCGAGGTTGGCGCTATCGGCGATCGCGTGCACGCTGAGGCCGGTGTTGAGCTCGATCCTGACAAGTACCTTGCGGACGCGATGGCGACGGCTCACTTCCGCTGCGACCGCAATGTATGGTTGCGGTGGATCCAGCGCTCGGGCGAAGCGCTCGACTGGGCAATGGACCAGTGCGGTGACGCTTGCGGGAAGTTCTTCTGTGTTGGCGGAAACGTTGAGTTCGCTGGTGTGACTACGTGGGGAACTGGCGTGCGCTGCGACAACGGCATCCACTCGTTTGTCGAGGCGCTGCTGAACGCGGCTGTTGCCGCCGGTGTTGACCTGCGCTACGAGACGCCTGCCTGCCAGCTCGTCAAGGACGCGTCCGGCAGGGTCACCGGCGTCATCGCAAAGAGCACGGAGGGCGAATACGTTCGCTTTGAGGCGGCAAAGGGCGTCGTCCTGGCGACTGGCGGATATGAGCATAACTGGGAGATGATCTCCCAGCGCTGCCGTCCGCGTGACATGGCTGCCTACGCTTGGAACAACCCAACTGTCACAGACACGGGCGATGGCATTGCGATGGGCGTTGCTGCAGGCGCGTCCGAAGATGATTACCCGCATATCCTGATGAATGATCCCGCCGGTGCACTGACCGGCGACCGCGCCAATGGCATCATGCCGGCTTTTTTGCGCGTTAACGCGAACGGTGAGCGGTTCGTTAACGAGAGCCTGTCGTTTGAGTACATGACGAATGCGATCATGTACCAGCCGGGTGCGCGAGATTACGTGATCATGAGCGGCGATCTCACCGCTGCGGTCGATGCGATCAAGGGCGGTGCGCCGTGGTCGACCGAGGACATGATCGCAACGATCGAACCTGTCCTCATCAAGGCTGACACGCTCGAAGAGCTCGCAAAGACATGTGGCATCGACGTCGATGGTCTTGCGAAGACGGTTGAGCGCTATAACGAGCTGTGCGACGCGGGCGAGGATGCCGACTTCGGAAAGAACCCGAAGGCCCTGCTGCCGTTGCGTGAGGGTCCGTACTATGCCGTTGAGGAAAGCGGTACGTGCCTTGTGACCGTGAACGGCCTGCGCACTAACGCGCGCTCCGAGGTGCTCGACCTGAAGGAGAGGCCGATCCCCGGGCTGTATGCGCTGGGCAACTCCTCCGGTAGCATGTTCTTCGGAACCTACCCGCACCATCTGAGCGCTATCAGCCACGGTCGCTGCGTGACGTTCGGGTATCTGCTCGGCAGGGAGCTTGCCGGAATTGAGTAGCGCGTGATTATCTGTCCGTACGGCTTGAGCGATCGTGCTCGAGCGACCGTCCAATCGCGGATGGGAGCATTGGTAGCACACGGTAGCGCGTGATCACAACTACCGGCGAGGCTGCTGGTACGAGGGAGGGCTCCCTCGCCCTGTCATCACGGGGCAAGGGAGTCCTTCCCTACATCGCGAGGGTCTTGCGAGAGGGGCCTATCCCCTCGGCTTCTCCGCCGCGACGTTCTGCCCGGCAACGCGACCGCACACGATGCACTCGGTGAGGTTGCCGCCCGCCTGATAGGTGAACTTGAAGACGCTCGAGATCTCGCCGGCGGTGTAGAGGCGCGGGATGGGGTTGCCGGCCCAGTCGAGCACCTGACGCTTTGCGTTCGCCTCGATGCCGCCTTTGGTGTTGGGACCGCCGGGGTAGAGCTTCATGGCGTAGAAGGGCGCGGTCTGCACGGGCGCCATCGTGTCTACGACGCGACCGAACTCCTCGTCCTGTCCCTTGTCGCAGTACTCGTTGAACTTCTTGACGCTCTCGACGAGCTGGTCGGCGGTCATGAGGTTGCGATTCTCGGGGTCGGCGAGGATCTTCTCCGCAAGTTCCTCGATCGTGTCAGCCTTGAGGATCCATCCGTTCTCGACGGCCTTCTGGTTGTCCTTGCCCCACGGAAGGATGCCGAAGCCGGAGTTCGAGTAGCTTGTGGACACGGCGCACTTGGAGGAGCAGAGCGTGTCGTCGAAGATGATCCAGCTCGGGATGCGAGGATAGCTCATCGTGAGCAGCTCGTACTGCACGGCGTCCTTGTAGAACTGATAGCGATAAGGTCGCGTGGAGTCCGTGATGATGGACTCGTCGTCATAGCGCTTGCCGTAGTTGTCGACGATCATCGAGTTCTGCGCGCTCGTGATTGCGCATGCGGCGCCCAGCTTGAGCCCGTCCTTCTCATAGCACTCGCCGTACGGGACGCCCACTTCGATGCGAGAGGCTGCCTTGCCGACCTTGGCCAGCGCTGCTCCCACGCGCTGGGCCATCTCAATGCCGTCGCCCGTGTTTGACGTCGAGCCGTAGAACGTCCAGCCCTTGACGCCCGGTCCCTCAAGGAACGCGCGACGCATGGCCGCGTTGTACTCGAATCCGCCGCAGGCGAGCACGACGCCGCGCTTGGCACCGATGCGGAGCTCCTTCCCACCCTGCGTAGCAACGACACCCGTTATCTCGCCGTCCTCCATGACGAGGTCGGTTGCCGGCGTGTCAAAGAGGATGTCGACGTCGGGTCGCTTAGTCCGCAGTCCGTCCTCGACGAGCACGTTGTAGAACGCCTCGCCTGAGCTCTTGGTGTCGCGCGGCCGGTCCTGCGGAAGCAGGCTGTCGTCGGCATTCTGCCAGTTGGCGTAGCAGCAGCGCTTGCTCGACCCGTACTTCGCTTGTTCGAACCCGGGGAACATGGGGAATGAGGCGTCGCCGCCCACCTCCATGAGTGAGGTGTCGAGGTCCGAGGCCTGGGCGAGGAGGAAGTCCGCGGTCTCTAGCGCGCCGTCGGCATACATCTTGGCCATCTCGTCCGAGACCTCAGGCGCCTCGCCCTCAAGCTTCCAGGGGCAGTTCTCACCGCTCATCATGGCCTTGCAGTACTCGACGAGCGCGTCATGGTCGCCATTCGGGTCGGGGCGATGGAAGAAGCCGCCGGACATGCGCGTGTTGGGGAAGTGGGCATCCTCCGGGTCCTTCTCGATGATAACGACGCTCGCGCCGGCGTCATGAGCCTCGATTGCCGCGCAGGCGCCAGCTCCGCCAAGGCCGATGATGACGACGTCGTACTCCTTATCAAAGCCCTGCGTGTTCGCCTCTGCAGCTTTGGCGATTGAGGATGCCGTGCCAATGGCCGTGGCGCCCACCGCGCCGATCTTCATGAAGTCCCTTCTGGAAACGCTTGCCATGACCTGCCCCTTTCTACTCGTGGGTGCGCGGGGTACCTATGTGACACCTTGTCGCGGGTGCCGATACGCACTCCAGGCGTTCTTTGGACACCCGCGCGCGTCTGCCGTCCCCGCCGCACGCCCCGTGCGCGTTGGCCCCATGGTGGCCGCTCGGTTGCCTTCGTCCATCGTGCGCGGCGGCTATGTATATGCGATTTTGGCGTATCATCCGTGACGGCCGATGCGCGCTTCGCGAGCCCGGCATCGTCGGACGTCTTGAATGGTGGGACGGGAGGTCGCGCTGATGACGTTGCTGCGGGCGAGGAGAGACGTCAAGATCGCGCGCCTCCCCCTGGCCTGCGCGGTCATGTCGCTCATGTGGGTGTGGCTGAACGTGTCGAGCCGCGGCGGCTTCTTTGGCGAGAGCTACGCGGAACAGGGGCAGGTGGCGCTCTATGCGTGTCGCCTCCTCTCGCTCGTGCTCGTCGCGGCCCTTTCCCGCTTCCTCTGGTCACGCCCGCGCACGCTGCTCGCCGTCAGTGGATCGCTGGTATGCGTGGGCGCGCTCGTGCACGCGGTTGCTCTGGCGACGCAGTCAATGGCGGGAGACTCGCTCGCCTGGGGGATGGACGTCATCGGCGAGGCGCTCTGCGGTCTCGGCTACCTGCCATGTCTCTTCGCGGTCCTGCTCGGACTTGCACGGACATCATGCCGCATGCGGGACGTTTCTGTCGCGGTACTGATCGCGATGGCGTGCAAGGAGCAGGTGCCGCCCCTGCTCTCTCTCCTGCCGGTCGCAACGCATGTCTGGGTGCTCCTGTTCCTTCTGGTTGCACTTGTGGCCACCTTGGCGTGCTATGGGCGCGTCATGGGCGCGGGAAGGCAGGCGGCGTCTGCCGACGTCCCGGGCGACGGGTGCGCCACGAGGCGCGCCACGCGACAGGTGCTGCTGCTTGGCTGCGTCGCATACCTCACGACCTACGTGTTCGGCATGGCGAGCGGCATCGGGCTGGCGGGATCGCCGATGTCCACGGCAACCCATGGCGTGATCCTCGTCCCGGCAGGTAAGATCATTGCCCTCGCGGTCCTCGTCTTGCTGTCCTGCGGCGCGATCGTGCACACGGCTGACATGCCCCGTGTCTGGCGCTTCGTTCCCGCATTCGTTATCCTTGCGCTCTCCACGACGCTCTCACCGCTCATCCTCGCCGTCGGCGCGAACCCGATTGCCGCCGACGCCGTCGCTGCCTGCCTCCAGGGTGTGTACGACTTCAGCCAAGTGCTCGTATGGGTGATCGTGGCGTCAGCCCTCAGGCTCGGTAACCCGATCGAGCTGGCGGTCGTTGCCGGCATGAACGCCTTCTACCATGTGCCCGCCGTGCTTGTTGGTTCACGACTGCCGAACCTTTCCGAGGGGCTTGCCTCGAGTCTGATCGTCAGCTACGGTCTGCTCGTGATCATCATTGCCGTGCTGCTGCCGGCGATGGAAGCCCTACGCGCGGGGAGGGGTCACGGCGAGTGCGGGTCGTCGGGGGGTGACCAGGGCGAGACATCCGGCTCGGATCTGCTCAGGCGAGCTCTTGCGTGCAGGTGCCGCGTGGTTGCCGATCGTTTCGGCCTCACGAAACGCGAGACTGAGGTCTTCACACTACTGTGTCAGGGACTTTCCCGGGAGGCCGTCTGCGAGGAGCTCGGCGTGTCCATCGGCACGGTCAAGGCGCACATCGCCCACATCTACGAGAAGACGGGCATCAACACGAGGGAGGGGCTCAGCGCGCTTGTGTTTGAAGACGGACGCGACGACGAGGTCGGAGCCGAGGGTGAAGATCGCCGCTCGCTGCCGCCCATTCGGATCTGATGTGATCCTTGCCGACGCTCGTGGTCTGACGTCTCCGACTTCGGGAGGCGGTTGGCGTGTCATCTCGCGTGACCGTCGTGGTGCTGCCGCGAGGCCGGAATCATGACGCGGTCGGATACGGACGCGGCCATTGTCGCCAGGCGGCGGGGACAGGACCATGGTCCTGTCCCCGCCGCTGCCGTTCCTGACAGTTTGAGTGCCCGATAGAGGATGGCGCGGTCCCGTCGCCCGCGCGCTATCCGCGGGCGATGATGTCCTCGGCGCTCATGTAGCCGGAGGTGTATACGAGGCACACGCCGACGCCGACGCCGCAGTACGTGTCGTTGTACAGGTTGGAGCCTGCCTCGACGCCGATGGCGTATAGCCCCGGGATCCTCGCGCCGTTGGCGTTCAGCACGCCGTAGCCCAGGTCAACGCTTACGCCACCCCAGCTCGTGAGGTTGTTCTCGTAGGTGTACACGGCGTAGTAGGGGCCGGCGCCGTAGGGGACTAGATACGCGGGGTCCTTGCCGCACAGGGTGTCCTTGCCGGCGGCGCAGCAGGCGTCATAGTCGGCGAGGGTCTTGGCGAAGATCTCGGGATCCATGCCGGCGGCCTGTGCGAGCTCTTCGGGCGTCTCGCCCTTGAAGCCGGTGCCGTCCTGCGCCATCTGGTCGAACACGGCGGTCGCGTTCTCCCAAGGCGTCTCAAGGTCGTACTCGGGCGCGTACTTGGGCGGGATGGTCAGCTTGGCGGTGGCGCCGAGCGCCGCGATGCCGCCCTGTTCGAGCAGGGCGAGCTGGTCGGCCGAGACGATTGTCCAGTGGAAGTCGCCTTGGAACAGCGAGGAGTTCGCAGCCGCGTCCGCGCTGCCGAGGATGCCCTCGTTGCGGAAGCGACGGCCGTCCTTCGTCACGTTCATGAAGCCGGACATGTAGGTCGTGAGGAACGGGTACTTCGCGGGGAAGTCATCGAACGTCTCGGTGAGCTTGTCGGTGGCGGTGGTGAACGTCTGATGCGGCATCTGCATACCGTAGTTGAGCGGCTTGGCGCCGCCGGCCTCCCAGCACATCCTCAGCCCCTCGCCGACGTTCTGGGGCAGGCCCCCGCACACGGGCCTGCGGCCGAAGGCCTCAAAGACCATGTCCTCATTGGCGGCATAGCCTCCCGTCGCGATGACGACGGCCCTGGCCGCGTTGAACTGCCTTGCGGCGCCAGTCTCATCCAGCGCGATCACGCCCGTGACCCTGCCGTCGTCGTTCTGCACGAGTGCCTTTGCGGTCATCGAGAGGCGCACGTCTATGCCTGAGCCGTCCACCATGGCCTGGTAGAGGGCCGGGCGGTCCTTGTAGGGGACGTCGATCTTCCAGTTCTTGACCCCCATGGAGTTGAAGTCCTTGACGAACGCCCAGCCCCACGACTGCTCGAGCCAGGTGAACGCCGTCGCGGAGTTGTTGAGCAGGCTGGAGATGGCCGTCGCGTCAACGCGCCAGTGGCAGTCGTTCACCCAGTCACTTACCTGTGCCGCGATGTCGTCGTCGGCCGTGCGGACCATCGCCGAGAAGACCGAGTTGGAGCAGCCACCCAGCACCGTTGACTTCTCGAGCAGGGCGACCCGCAGACCGTTCTCCGCGCAGTGCGTCGCGCACGACATGCCGGCCGCGCCGGCGCCCACCACCACGACGTCAAAGGCCTCGGTCGACTCCGGCGCGTAGGAGCTCGGATCTGCCTCGTCGTTGGCTGCTGCCGCATTTGTGGGCGCGTCGGCCTTGGCAGACTCCATGGCCCCCGCCGCGGTGGCGCCCCCTGCCGCCGCCACGCTCACTGCGGCCGCGGTCGCCACGAAGTTCCTGCGCGTGACATTTCCCATCCCGTTGATTGCCATGCTGGTCCTCCCTGTGATTGTGACGCGGGTCGATCGTGCGGCGATCCCCCCATGTTCGCCACCCCTTGCCCAGCGCCGCCGACGGACACCTCGACGCTAGCGCAGGGGTGACCGCTTGGCCATCGCATACCGTGGGTGAAGTGCTTGCGCACGGTCGCCGCGCCGCGATTTGCCCCGGCGTGCACGCTGCGATTCGGCCGCTGCGCCTCTCCCTCAGAGTCTCTCCAGGAGCTCGAGAAGCTCCTGGCGCGAGTGGACTTCGAGCTTGCGGTAGAGGTTGCGCAGGTGCGTGCGCACGGTGTTCTCAGTGACGCAGAGGCTCTCGGCGATGCCGCGCTGCGTGTACCCGCGTGCGAGCAGGCGCAGGACGTCGCCCTCGCGGTCCGTGAGCGCGAACCGAGCGATGGCGGCGTCGCAGCTTGCGCCGTACAGATCGTCGAGAAGCGCGGCGCCCGAAGCGGTGCGGCGACGGTCGGGTCCCCGCACAGCGTCGCAGTCGGCCCCCGCTCGCGCGTCGCGCGCGCGACGCTGCACGGCGACGTAAGCCATGGCCAGCACGTACACGATCGCAAGCGCGCAGACGAGGACGTTCGCCTGGCTCGCCGCCCCGCCGCGATAGATGAGGTAGGCGATGAGCGTGGAGAGCGACACGGAGAGGAACGTCCCGGCGCCGAGGATCCCGAGGGCCACGCCCCGGCTGACGCCGTGGTCCTCGGCGCAGGTCGCACTGAGCACGATCAGCGTCGCGAGGATGACGAAGAACGCCGCGTGAAGCACTGCCGCGGCGATCACGATCAGCGAGGGACTGACTAGTGGCAGCAGCGCAGCGATGGTCACGATCACGGGGAAAGCCACGCGGTACATCCCGATCGCGTCAAGCCGACGCCCTGTCGTGCGCTGTCGACGTCCCGAGAGCCACCAGGCAAGTGCGACCATCGCGAACGCCACGCCGAGCACGGCGCCGAGCCGATTGATGAAGTCGGTGTCGCGAATGCTCGCGAGTGCCGTGGTCCGCACGAAGGAGAAGGCAAACACCGAGGCCATGACGCAGATGAGCTCGGTGGACAGGCGCGACAGGGCATCGCCGAGCGTCGCGGGTTGGTCGCCGTCGCCATGCGCGCCAGGACCGTCGCCCACGCTCGCCTCGCCACCGGTGCCGTCGGCCGTCGCGCGGGTGCCCGCCACAGCCCCGTCGACCCGCATGCCATGGGTCATGGAGGCGTACAGGCATCCCGAGACCGCGACGCACGCGGCGAGGAACAGGATGCGGCCGTCGATGGCAAGTGCGTAGGCGATGGCGTACAGCAGGGCGTACGCGACCAGCGTACCCACGACGAGCCGTGTCGCGCCTGCCTGGTCCTGGCCGGCCTCGAGCAGGGCGAGGCCCCAGAGCCAGAGCGCGACGCCGCACGCCGCGCCGAGCGCGAGGAGGACGGCCGTGGCGATCGCCGCGCCCAAGCTGGTGGCGTACGCGTCGCTGCCAGGCAGACGGCTCAGCGCGAGCGTCGTCACGACGATGACGAGCGAGCCCATTGCCTGCGCGCCGACGCGGGCCCGCGTGCTCGCGCCGTGCCGTCCCTCGGCCCACGCGCACAGCAGCAGAGCGGCTCCGGACGACAGGGCCTGGGGGGCCGTCTTCACGAGAAGCAGGCCGGGCAGCCGTAGGCCCAGTAGCGCCCCCCAGGGAAGGCCGCCCCAGTTGGTCAGGCTGATGGCGAGCAGGGAGACGGCCGTGCCGAACGCGATGCACATGCGATTGCGCACAAGACCTCCGCCCCCCGTCGCCGCGTGCGCTTCCAGGCGCTTACCGCACGGTACCACATTCCTTCACGTCGGCATTTCGCATTGATTGTGCGAGTGCGCGGCGTCGGCCTCCGGCGTATGGTCAGGGCGATGCGCCTCGCAGGACAGGGGGTCTGCGACGGGGCGTGTGGCCACGATGACAAGGGGGATACGCATGAGCACAGAAATGACGGGTATGGGGGAGTCGATCGACCGTCGGGACTTCATCGGTCGCGCGGCCGCCGTGGGTGCCGCAGCGGCCGCGGCGGGCGTGGCGGGGGGCGCTGCGGGCGTCGCCCAGGCCGCGCAGCAGAAGACGTCGGCGCAGGCGGACGCATCGACAGAGGATGCGCCGGCGCCCCGGGATATCATGCCGGGCGACCTGAGCGCGCTGCCGACGCCGCCGGCCATCACAGCCGATCAGATCAAGGTGACCAAGGACTGCGACGTGCTTGTCATCGGCGCGGGCATCTCCGGCCTTGCCGCCGCGCGCTCCGCGGTCGAGGCCGGCGCCAAGGTCATTGTCATGGAGAAGAACGCCCAGATCGAGATCCACGGTTTCGGTTGCGGTGTCGTGAACAGCTCGCTGGCGACTGACCACGGTATTGTGGTCGACCCCGTCGCCGTGATGAACGAGTACGAGCGCCGCAGCTATGGCCGCGTGAATATGCAGCTCGTGAGCCTGTGGGCGAACCACTCCGGTGAGGTCTTTGACTGGTACAGCTCGGTTGCCGACGACTTCGTCAAAGAGAATATGACGCTCAACTTCTACCCGCCGTTCGAGGAGCACGACACGACCAAGGACCAGTTCCAAACGTTCCTTGGCTGCATCGACTTCAAGGAGGACCCGCTCAAGCAGTTCGATGTGGCCCCTTGGACGAAGCTTGGCCAGCTGAACCAGGCGAAGGCCGAGGAGGAGGGCGTCGAGTTCGTTTTCTCGACGGCTGCCCAGGAGCTCACGACCGATGCCACTGGACGGGTGACCGGTGCGATCGGCATGGACGAGAATGGGGACTACCTGCAGGTCAACGCGAGCAAGGGCGTCGTCCTCACGACAGGCGGCTTCTGCCAGTTTGGCGCGGGCGCCGAGGTCATGTGCAAGGTGTTCACGCCCAACATGTACAAGAACTACCGGCTCATCAAGGGCGAGGAACCGAGCTGGCAGGAGATGTTCACGGTGAACCCCGGCCCCATCCAGGGGGCCACGGGCGATGGGCAGCTCATGGCCATCTGGGTCGGCGGCCAGATGGACCCGTTCGCGGACGCCGGCATGGGGTCGTGCGAGTCCGCGATTGGTGGCACGGTGGCTCTCACCGTGAACAAGAACGGCGAGCGGTTCCACAACGAGGACATCGGCATCTGGGAGAAGCACGACCAGGTCATGCGTCAGCCCGGGCAGATTTGTTACGACATCATCGACGCGAACTGGCGCGACCGCCTGCCGTACCAGGCAACCGGCCACCGCAACTTTGATTATCACGAGCACCAGGTCGCGAAGGGCTTTGACGGCATCACATACGTGAACACGTTCAATGACGAGTTCCTGTCCGCGGTCGGCAACCCCGAGGGCATCACGCCGTCGCTCGACCGTCATGCCGGAACCGTCTACGCAGCGGACACGCTGGAGGAGCTCGCCGAGATTATCGGCGTTCCCACGGACGCGTTTCTGGCGACGGTTGCCCGCTACAACGAGTTGGCCGCCCAGGGGCATGATGAGGACTTCGGCTGCGACCCGCAGAAGCTCTTCCCGATTGATACCCCGCCGTTCATCGCGTGCAGCGCCACCGCCTCGCCGAACTTCGCGGCGTACGCAGGCCTTGTCACGAACGGCAGGCTGGAGGTCGTGAACAAGGACGGCCAGCCCATCGGGGGCTTGTGGGCAGCCGGCAATTGCTGCGGCGGAAAGTTCGGACCGAGCTACTTTACGCCGATCCCCGGCATGAACCACGGCAACGGGATCACGCACGGCTATTACGCTGGCCTCTACGCTGCGCAGGCGTAGTGATGTCCTGAGGCTTCGCTCCCTGATGCCTCCCCGGCCGTCGGGCATTCGCGGCCACACGCGGGTGTCCGACGTCGGGGAGGCTTCTCGTCTCGGCCTACCCCCGCGGGAACCACGCTCGCCGCAGCGCGGCGACGCCGGGCGCGACGTCCTTGACGGCGATCGACGAGAACCCCAGCAGCAGCCTGCCGCGCGGGGCGGCGCGGGTGAACCAGTACGGTTCGGCGGCGTAGACCCGCGCGCCCTGCGCCAACGCGGACGCCAGCAGCTCTGGGTAGCCCATGCCGTTGCAGACGGTCGCGAACAGGTGCATCCCCGCATTGGCGCCTCGCAGCTCGAGCTGGGTCCCGTCAAACTCCCGCAGGAGGGCGTCGAGCAGCGCGTCGTGGCCGTGCCGTAGCCTCGTGCCCAGCCTGCGCACGTGTCGCTCGTACTCGCCGCCGTCTATCAGGCGGGCAAGCAGCTCCTGCTCGATGACCGACACCTCCGTCATGGCCAGTGAGAACGCGTCATAGTAGCGGCTCATGAGGTCGGGCGGGATCACGAGATAGGCGACGCGCAATGCCGGCGAGAGGGTCTTTGAGAAGTTGCCGAGATAGATGACGCGCCGCCCGCCATCAAGCGACTGGAGCGAAGGGACCGGATCGACGTCGTAGCGGTACTCGCTGCACGAGTCATCCTCCAGGACCCACGCGTTGTCTTCGTGTGCCCATGCGAGCAGCCCCGCACGCACGTCAGCGCGCATCACCTCGCCAGTCGGGAACTGATGCGAGGGCGTGGCGAAGAGCAGACTGGCCCCCGATGATCGCACGCCGTCAAGGAAGGCTTGGGCGCCCTGGTCGCTGGGGACGCCGACGACGCGGAAGCCCATGCCACGGCTTACGTCAGGGAACACCCGATAGCCTGGTTCCTCGCCCGCGACGACGCCATCTCTTGGGGCAAAGAGGCGCAACACGCGCGCTATTGCCGCGGCCGTTCCGGGCATGATCACCACCTGCGTCGGATCGCAGGTGATCCCACGAGCGCGCCTCAGGTAGGCGCACAGGGATCGCTGCAGGTGGCTGGGCCGCGACTCGTCAAGGTAGCGAGCGGCCAGGCCCGGCTCGTCTCGCATGACGTCCCGCGCGGCTGACAGCCAGACGTCGGAGGGGAACGATCCCTCGGGGAGCTGCGCGAAAGCAAAATCGTACGTGACGCGAGCGTCGGAGCCGAACTGCGAGAAAAACGCGCCTCGCCCCGCGGGCTCCTTCGGTGGCGCCGTCGGCGCGCTCGTTGCCGTCGTCTGCAGGAACCTTGCGTCCAGGGGGCGCACGACGAATCCCGATTGCGGCACGTTCTCAACGTAGCCCTCCACCTCAAGCTGCAAGTACGCTCGCTCGACCGTCGGCCGTGAGACGCCCGCGTCCTGCGCGAGCTGCCGCAGTGAGGGGAGCCTATCTCCGCCGACGAGCGCGCCGGACGAGACGAAAGCGCAGATCTCACGGTATATCTGCTGGTAGACGGGTACGTCGCTTGCCCTGTCAACGTGTACGTCGAGCCTTCTGCCGCCCACGTTCCTCATACGGGGGACTCCATTCTGGCCAGATTAGAATAAGGAATTCTGGCTATCAGAGAATGACCATATACCTCATACGATGGACTGGCAACGATCGTCGGCCACATCGGCGCGCAGACGGCGCGCGGAGCGGCGGGCGGTCGGGATGGAAGGGGGAGATCGTGGGGAAGAGGGGTACGGACGTGGGCTCTCCGGGGCCCATGAGGGCGAGGCGTCTGGCCGTGGCCGCGACGGTGGCGGCCATGGTCGCCGTTGTCGCGTGCCTCGGCGCGCCGAGGGGTGCCGCCGTCGCCGATCGCGTGGCGTCCGCAGCTGAGGGAGACGGCGAGACGGCCCACGCGGTCGCGATGAGCTCCCTGGACGCGGGGGGCTCCTCCGCCGACGTCGACGCCGCGGCCGACGGGCAGGGCACGACCGACGCGGGCGACGACGACCTCGCGGCGGCCCGCGAGGCGTATGCCAAGGCGACGCCGCAGGCGAGCGGCACGTGCTACGAGTGTCACGCGAACGAGGACCTGCTGCGAGCGTCGCTGTCCGACAAGGACGATGACGCCTCCAAATACCTTGTCGACGAGAGCTTCGTCACAAGCACGCACGGCATGCTCGGGTGCACGTACTGTCACGGGGGACATTCGGACGAGACTGACGCACGGGCGGCGATGGCAGGCATGAATGCGACGCCGACCGCCGACGGCGGCCAGGCGGTGTGCGGTCGGTGCCACCAAGGGGTGGTCGACACCTTCAAGACGAGCCTGCACTTCAACACGACCGGCATCAAAAACGCCTGGGACGCACGACTGGCGCCCTCAGAAGAGGCGCTGGGCACTGACCTGTCAGCGCAGTACTACCATCACGACGGGTATGACGGCGCCTGCATCGATTGCCACGCGACATGTGGCGAATGCCACGTGCGCAGCGCCAAGGACGCCATCGACCCCGACGCCGGGCTCACGAGGGGGCACGACTTCGTCGATCTGACCGACAACGCCGACATCACGTACACGTGTCTCTCATGCCATGCCGGGTCGATCGCGGGCTGCTTCACCGACTATGACGTGCACGGGCCCTCCGGGGCGAACATGAACTGCATGGACTGCCACAACATAGGGGAGATTCATGGCGACGGCACGAGCTATCAGACGATGTCGCATTCCGGGGCCATCACGACCGAATGTACCGACTGCCATGACGCCTCCTCGCTTTCGGGAGAATGGCATTCCGACACGCACCTTGCCAAAAACGAGTGCTGGGCGTGCCACACGAGCACCTACCGCACATGCACCTCGTGCCATGGATGGGCTGCCGAAACGCGAGGGGACGTGCCGATCGAGATGAGCGAGCAGTGCTTCCTTGGCTATGACGCGGCTGATGGCAAGATCACGACGCTCGCAAAGGCGCCGGTGGACGAGGGGATGCTTGGCGACGTCTCTGACCTCGCGTTGGATGACGACCTTCTCAACGCTGGTAGCACCTGGTATCCCGCGTTCACGCACGGTGTGATCGTTCCGCAGCCAGACCAAGACTTTTGCGATCGCTGCCACGGTGCGGGAACCGCGTTGCTTGACGAGGATGACCTCCAGTATCCGGATTGGGAGAAAGGCCAGGTTGTGGGGAGTCTGCCTGAGGTATGCGCGAGTGACTATGGCGGGCAGGCCGCGTCCTGATTGCATTTGGTTGCGCATGGCAGCAGTTGATAGCAGACCCGATAGCAGCTGACGCGATGGGCGCTTGCGTGCGACGGATGACGCGTTGCCCGTCGCAAGGCGCAGATTCTCGAGAAGACATGCATGCCAGGGGGTCCGACGTGGGGTGAGCATACCCACAGTTGGGCCACTGGCATGCGCGGCGCCCGCTTGTCGCCGTTTGCCGTGTCGGATGCACGTGACGCGTGGCCGTTCCCGCTGACGTTGGCGTGGCCGCTCCACGGTAAGCGGCCGGATTCCGCCCTTGATAGACCTATGAGAAATAGCGATACCATGCTATGGTATCTATCATACAACCGAAAGGAGGGTTGCCCATGCCTGCTGCCTCAATGGCGGGTGGTGCGCCGAAGAGCGTGCAGATGAACGTCCGGCTTGATCGCGAGGACAAGCGGCGCGGTGACGCGGCGCTTGCGGCCATGGGCTTCACGCCGACCCAGGCGGTGAAGTCGCTGTGGGCGCTTGCGGCCGGTGACGCGAAGGATCTTGACTTCGTGAGCGAGCTGCTGCGTCGCGGCCGAGACCGGCAGCTCGCGACGGCGAGCGACGGGACGACGGGCGAGGCCGACGACGTGCTCGCCCGTGGGTGGGCGCTGTACGAGGATGCCTGCAAGGAGGTCGGCGTCAGCGGGGGCGCGGATCACGGGCGCGCCGACGACGAGCTTCTCGAGCAGGCGCTGCTCGACAGGTACGGCGAGGGGCGTGCGTCATGAGCGGGAATCAGGAGTGCATCGTCATCGACACGAACGTCTGGCTTGACAACTACATCCCGCATCGCGCGGGGCATGCGGACGCGCAGCGGCTTCTCGCGTGCGCGCGTTCCTGCGACGTCCAGCTCCTGTACGCCGTGGAGAGCGTCAAGGACGTCTTCTACGTGATCGCCGCCGACTTCAAGGCGACGGTGAGGGCACAGGCCGGTCACGTCGGGGACGCCGAGGAGGCGGTCGCCCAGCAGCTCGCATGGTCGTGCGTCGAGAACATGCGGACGCTTGCCAACGCGATCGGCGCGGACGAGTCAGACGTCTGGCTTGCCGCGAAGTACCGCTCGCTGCACGGCGACCTTGAGGACAACCTGGTGCTTGCGGCGACGAAGCGCGCCGGCGCGGACTACCTCGTCACGGGTGACCGCGCCTTCATCGAGAAGGCCACCGTGCCCGCGCTGACGCCGCGTGACTGGCTGGTGCTGCACGAGGCCGAGCGCTAGGCGACGCCCGCGGGTCCGGGGCGAGGCGACGGGCGTCTGGATTCTCGGGCAGCTCGTCGTCGACTTGCTTGCGCCTGCGCCCGCGCCCCGGCTCACGCGTGCACGTCACGCTCGTGGGGCTTGAGGAGATGTGCGAGTGGGTGTGCGTCGGGCTCACCGCTATCGTTGTACGGGAGTGTTCGAGCGGGTGCGTGCCGATTTGCCGCCGTTGTTGTGCGCGCGATAGATGGCTGGTGGTCTGTCGTGCACGAGCGTGAGAAGAACGCGCTTCTTAACGTGTCTTCCAATAGGCGCTCGCTCGGAAAATCGCCGACGAATCATTCGGAAAATCGTTGATGGCCTATTCGGAAAATAATCGATGAGCCATTGGGCGATGTGGCGAGTCGGCGTTTACGTGCCCGCCACTATGGCTCGACGCCATGGGCGCCAGAGGTCCCGGCGCTGTCGTCAGACCTCCCATCACCTTTGGCCAGCGCGGCTTGACTCTCCTGATAGCGCCGGCTGTATAACTTCCACGGGTTAGAGGGGACCGTGATGCCGCTCGCCGTGAGACATGCGAGCGTTAGGCTGTGCACGCTCGCGGCATAGTTGATGACGTCCGAGTCTACTTGCTCGCTGGTAACGATCGCCAGGTGCGACACTTTGAAGGGCATTCGACTGACACGGGTGGAAACTGTCCGGCCAGCTTGACGCCTACAACGCTGCGTGCGACGCAGGCGAGGATGCGGACTTCGGCAAGGATGCGAAGTATCTCGTCAAGATGGACAAGGCGCCGTACTACGCCGTGCTCGCATACTCGTTCATCAGCGCGATCTCGGGCGGGATCAAGACGGATGCGGATTTCGCGGTCACCCGCGCGGATGGCTCGGAGACCCCCGGTCTCTATGCGGTGGGCATTGCGAGCAGCCGCGAGTTCTGGGGGGACTACTATCCCGGCGCCCTCGCGATCACGCTCTGCACGCACGGTGGGTTCGTTGCCGGGCGGAACGCGGCGGCGTATGCGCTGGGGAAGTAGGCGAGTCTCTGTTTCTGATCCTGCATGTAGCATACGGTAGCTGATGGTTGCGCGCGGTTGCCCACGACGGGCTGCCGCGCGCAATCGTGTGTGATGTGCGCCGGGTGTGGCTATGCTCCCGCCGAGCGGAGCGCGGTGCTAGCCTTCGTCTCGCCGTTCCCGGTCGATAAGCTCGATGAGCTCCTGCCTGCTGTGCACGCCGAGTTTGACGTAGACGTTCTTGCAGTGGAACCGCACGGTGTTGGGCGAGACGCCCATGTACTCCGCAGCTGCGGGGATGCTCCGCCCGCTCATGAGCATGCTCACGACCTCGCGCTCACGTTCCGTAAGACCATGCGCCTGCGCGATTGGTCCAAGGGAGCTCTGTCGGGCCGTGTTGCGCGACTCGGTGTCATCAGGAGACGCCAGCTCGGATTCCCACGAGTAGACTCGTCTCGTGTCCTGCGCAGTCTGGAAGCGGTCGGAGAACACGTATGCGGCGAACATGACTAGCACGCTCGCGAGTGAGCTTGGGAGCGTGGCGAAGGCGGTCCCCTCAAGGTCCACGCCGCTGTTGGCCAGCGCATTGAAGGGAATTGCCGGCAGATAGCGCATAGAGTAGATGATCCCGAACGACAGCGCGTACATGGCGACGGGCGAGATCAGATAGTGCCGCGAGACTTGGTTACACGCGAGGATCCCCATCATTGACGCGACGGAGAAGATCGTGTAGAGGGCAAACGAGAGCGCATAGCCATAGCCGACGCCGAGAAAGGGGAGCAGCGCGCAGGCCAGCCCAATGCCGGGTGCGGCGACCCTGTAGAAAATGCCCATGTCCAGGTGGTAGCGATTGCGCTCGAACAGCGCCCAGGTGATTCCCGAGCTTGCGACCAAGGCAAGGCTGTTGAGGTTGCCGACCAGCTCCTCCGAGGCCGGGGTCGCCATCGAGAGGCCGAGCCGCACGATCTGCATCACGAACCCTATTGCCCCGATGGTGAGGCAGGGCGCGAGCAGGGCGAGGATGCCCTTGCGCAGATTCCCTCGGTGCTCTGGGCTGTCGCTTGGGAAACGGACAGTCCCGCCATAGAACGTGACCACGCGCGTCGTGGAGGGGCTTGACGGCTGCCGGGCGTCGTCGCCGGTTGCCGCCGGGATGAGACGAAACGCGCAAAGCGCGAGAAGCGCGCTTGTGCCAGGGGCAATGACCAGTGCGGCTATTGTCATCACTACCCAGGATGACAGCCATGCGAGGAGGAAGTACAGCGCCCCTCCGACGGCGGTGCCGCCGATAATACAACGAGCGTCCATCGGCGTGTTCTGCGAGCAGAGCACGAAGACCCAGAGGATGAAATTGCCCGCAATGCCGCCACCAACAAGCGTTCCGCCGATGGTGGTATAGAGAAGGCTCGCCCATGATGGCGCCGCAAAGGCCTTTGGGAGACAAGTTGCCACCGCAAATCCCACGATGAAGGAAAGTGAGGGCGCCCAGTATATCGGGGGGCGCCGGAGGACGGCGTGCATGCGGGGCGATCCCGTTGACGTGAGCAGAAATACCAAGAGAAAGCAGAGACAGAAGACGAGGTTCTTCGCGATGGTGAACGGCGCCGCGATTTCGCTCGACACGAATGAGGGAGAGGCGCCAGGCCAGCCAGCGATGGAGACGAGGGCGATGTCCATCCCATAGCCCGCGATCGCCCACGGCAGAAGACGTGTATTGCCTGCTGCCTGGTCCGTCGTCTCGTGAGGCATTAATGTCATTCCCTTCGCCGTGTGCTCTGAAGAGTGTAGTCGAGCGTATCCACTCATGCATCGTACGCTCGTGGCGAGGAGCAAGTTTTGGTATCGAAGGACCGACTCGAATCTAGGCGGCAGGGCAACGACAATGGCCAGTGGTGACGTCCAATGCCGCAGCGTGAAGGCGGCCGAAGCCTGGCGGGCGGGGGTTTATATCTACGCGATGTTCCGGCGGACACGAGCGCGCATAGAGCTCTCGAAAAGGGCGACGCAGAAAGGGGTGTCGGCTCTTCGTCCTTGTCATTGGCGCCCAAGGGCCGCGCGGAACGTCGTCGCAAACAATCACGGCCCACGGGCGGACTTGGCACACCCGTGGGCCGTCTTCGTACGGTCTATGCCTTCACTGCCTGTTCGAGAGCACGTTTGACCGCCATCTTGATGGCGTTTGACGTGACAGTTGCGCCCGCAACGCCGTCAAGCTTGTAACTCTGCGCTTCCTCGACCTGCTTCGCGTAGGTGCCGTCCTCGATCGCCTCGTAGCCGCCGATGCCCTTCGTCTCGTTGTTCGGTGAGATGTCGGACACCGCGATGTGGCCGTCCTTGACTTGGATCGTGACGTCGATCTCGCCAACGATGCCGTAACCGTAGCCGGTGTACGTCCCATCGGCAAATGCGGCGCCGTCAAGATCCTCGTCGCTCTGCTTTGCCTTTGCGCTGTCGTCCTGATGACGCTGGATGCCCAGCGACGCGGGCGGCACGTAGTCGGGGTCGGCTGCGATGCCTGACCAGCCACCGGCGAGGTACTTGCCCGTGAGGTAGCCGAAGGTGATGCAGTTCATGCCGAGGTTGTGCCCCTCAACCAGGAAGTTGTAGCTGTTCGCGAACGCGTCGCCCACCATGGTGCCGATGTTGAACAGTCCCTCAATGGGGGTGTCGTCATCCTCGCACACCTGCATGTTGATGTTGGTGCGCAGGCCACCGAGGATCGTAAGGAACTTCGGAGCGTCCTTGCGATAGCCGTAGAATGGTGCGGTACGCACGGGAACGAGCAGCTCGGGACGCTTGTGGAAGTCCTCGTCAACGCCGGCATCGCACAGCTCGTTGTAGCGCTCGATGGAAGCGATCATGGCGTCGGCGTCGACGCCCATCTGGGAGGCGAGGTCCTCCAGCGTGTCCGCCTTGAACATGCTGCCCGCCTCGACCTTTGCATCCCAGGACGCGAGCACCTCGTCCGCCGTCATGTCGCCCTCGCCGTAGACGTTCTTCCAGTTGTGCCACGGCATGTGATGCGAGGGATACTCGGCATCGAACACGGCATTGATGGGGCCTTCGTGCTTGATCACGTACGGCAGGTGGCCGACGCCCATGTCCTCGCAGCAGAACCGCTTGCCTGCATCGTTGACCATGATGGTGTCGGGCGCGTTCCACGGCTGCGAGCATGGCGCGGCGAACGTGGCTGCCATCGCGGCGTTGGGGATCGTGCGCTGCCACGCCGCACCGACCCACAGGCCCATCTGCTGGCCCCGGCCCTTGTACAGTCCGCCGTAGACCTTGCCGAGCGTGTCGGGCGTCTGCGCCTCGTCCCAGTTGGTGACCCAATCGACGGCCTCGGGGGCGTAGCGCTCCATCATCTCGCGATTGCCCGAGAAGTCGCCTGTCGCAAGCACGATGCCCGTGGTTCCGACGAACTTGACGTAGTTTCCGTCGGCGTCGCTGCCGATCACTGCGTCCACGCGTCCGGTCGTTCCATTGGGGACGCCGCCGCGCACCAGCTGCTCAGCATGCGTGTTGAAGTAGAATGTGACGCCTTGCTCCTCGCAGAGCTTGCGCAGCGCGAAGACGAGAGACGGCTGACCGTCGGCGACGACGGGGAAGTCGTCGTTGTTCCAGCAGTGCGACTCCTCCGGGCCGAAGAGAGGATAGGTGCGCATGTCATCGGGCCAGACGTTGCTCTGCTCGATGGTGATGCGGATCCCCTCAACCTGGGAGGTGCGGTCAATGAGCCAGTTGATGGACTCTTCGGAGTTGTTGTACCACTTGTGCCACTTTGCGACGTCGATGTTGAACGACGCCTGCGCCATCTGAGCCAGTAGGAATCGTTCGTCGATGCGCGGCAGGCCGTACTCATTCATGATCGTGGAGTACACGACGGCGTTAGATCCGCCGCGGGCGACGACGTTGGGACTTTGGGCGAACACCACGACCTTGAGCCCACGCTCCGCCGCCGAGAGCGCGCAGCACAGACCGGCGGTGCCGGCACCGACGATGACAACGTCGGCGGTGATCGTCTCGGTGATGTCGGCGTCGGCGATCGGGTCCGGCGGCGTCATGAACGACGGGGTGGCATCGTGTGCCGCGGAATCCTTCGCTGCGGATGGCGACTCCGCTGCGAGTGCCGTGCTCGTGCCTGCCGAGACGATCGTCGCGCCGGCGGCCGTCATCGCGGCGCCCGTGATGAATGACCGGCGGTCCATCTGTGCTCCTGCGTGAGTCATGCATGCCTCCTAGTGTTCGCATGGTGCGTATCCCGCGTCCGCCTCATGGTTACTGCCCGGACACGGGCGCGCCGTCCCATCGCGAGACGGCTGATCTGAGGGACACGCTATCGGCATGCAGCCGGCGGCGGAACACCTTGAGAGTGTGTCGGGCCCGCTCGAACTGCCCACATAAAACGGGTAGGGTGCGTCTCAGAACGTGGGCATTGACGTTGTAAGCAGGAAAAATGACGAACAGGGAGCATGGGAGGCGAGGAAAGACCAGCTATCTGAAGTCAAGCCCAAGAGGCTGACTTTTCGATAGGGACCTTGAGAGCCGGATATGGGATAAGGGGCGCGTCA
>CACZRK010000171.1 GCA_902783515.1 uncultured Coriobacteriaceae bacterium
ACTGGGTCCTTGGCAAGTATGAGTCGCGCGAGGAGATGCGCAACATCGGGGCGCAGATTCGCGACGCCGTCGCGTCGATCCGTCGGGTGGGGGACTTTGACGTCACGCCCTCCGCGAACGTGACGATCGCCTGCGAGGAGGAGCTCATGGCCCTCCGGAAGATGGCCATGGACACGCTGTTCGGGACGGGGGGCGGACTGGGTGACGAGTGGGGGAGGATGACCGTCGAGAGGCGCGAGGCTCTGCGCGACCTCGTTGACTCCGTGCCGTTTGGCTGCTGCATCCTCGACCCGCGCCGGGTCATCCTGTACTGCAACCACGTGGCGGAGGGCGTCCTGGGGTTCGCTGCCGAGGAGATGGTGGGGAGAAGGCTCGAGGACATGTCGATGGCGTGCACGCGCGCCATCGACGGGAACGTCGTGACGGGATGCAGCCCCTCGCAGTTCGCGCTCGCCACGGGCCGGCCGAAGGCCATGCAGATGACGGTGACGGGCAGGGGCGGAAGGGAGGTCGTGGTCACCGACACGGTGGTCCCCATCAGGGACGGCGCGGGAAAGATCTGGTCGATGGTCGCCTTCATCGTGCCGAGCGGGGGAAAGGGCGCCGGCCGCGACGCCGTCTGGGACCTGTTTCAGATGGCGGAGCGGGATCCCGTCACCCGACTGCCCGGGCGCGCGCACATGGAGGAGCGCATCGTCGAGTCACTGGAGCTCTACAAGCGCACCGGTCACAGGTTTGCGGTCTTCTTCGCGGACGTCGACAACTTCCATGACGTCAACAACGCCTATGGCCATCACATGGGCGACGAGATCCTGCGGTCCTTCGGGCAGACCCTCCTGAGCCAGGGCCGAAGGACCGACGAGTTCTGTCGCTGGGGCGGCGACGAGTTCGTCGGCATCCTGCAGCTCAGGCGGGACAGCGACGTCACGGGGGCCGCCCGTCGCCTCATGCGCGCCACGAAGGAGATCAGCATCAGCGAGGGCGGCCGGACGGTCACCTGCCACGTGTCCATCGGCATGACGGTCATCAGGGAGGGCGACGACCTGGAGACCGTGGTCGACCGCGCCGACCGCTACATGTACGAGGCGAAGCGGCGCAAGGGAGACGGGATTGTGACGGACTTCACGGCAGGGGGGACGGGCGCATAGACGCGGTGTAAGCTAAGGACAACAAGGGAATCGACGAGACGTCCGCCGCATGCGCGCGCATGCGCGGGGGGAGCTTTGGCGTGAGGGCATTGGTGCAGAGGTTACGGGAGGCGGCGTGGTTCGCCGACTCCGAGGAGCATTGGGGCGCGATCCGCGCCCAGATCGCGCGGGAGAACCACCACAACATCCTGGCCGTCTCCCTCGTCTTCGCCGTGATGATGGCGATCATTCCCCTGTTCTCGCCCCTCAGCGCGAAGATCAGTGCCGCCCGTCAGTGGTACGTGATCGTCATGGTCTGCTCGCTGCTCGTGTACGTCGTCGCGCTGCGCGTCAGGCCCGAGCGGGTCAAGGCCGTCACCGTCCTGATGTACGTGATGATCAGCCTGCTGCTGGTGTACGCGACGGTGCTGGGGACGATCTACGCAACGGGGCAGATCGCGACCGCCTACCCCGCGTTCGTGCTCGCGTCCCCCCTGCTCTTCGCGGACAGGAAGCGGCGCGTGGCGGCGTGCATCGCCATCCACACGGCGCTCTTCGTCTGCATGGCCGTGCTCTTTGACGAGTCGGGGTTCATCGTGGACGACGTCATCAACTCGTGCCTCTTCGCCGGCATCAGCGTCGTCATCAACGCCAACGTGCTCAACACGAAGTTCAGGCAGGAGTACACCCAGATCAGGCTGGAGGAGCTCAGCGGGAAGGACCTGCTCACGGGCTCACGGAACCGCAACTCCTACGAGCAGGCGCTCGCAAGGTACCCCCATGCCTGCGCGCACTCCCTCGCCTGCGTCTTCGCCGACCTGAACGGCCTGCACGAGCTCAACGCGACGATCGGCCACGCCGGCGGCGACGCCATGCTGAAGTGCGTCGGCAACGCGATGCGCGTCGCCTTCGGGGAGGAGGACACGTACCGCATCGGCGGCGACGAGTTCGTGTCATTCGCCCCGGACATCGACGACGCCGAGCTTCAGAGCAGGGTGCGCGCCGTGCGCGGCATGACGGAGGAGCGCTCCTGCCGCGTCTCCATCGGGGTGGCCCGGGCCGAGCTGCCCGACATCGACATGAGCGCCCTTGTGCGCCGCGCCGAGCGACAGATGTACGACGACAAGCGCCGCTACTACGAGCGGACGGGGTTCGACAGGAGGGGCAGGCTGGACTAGGCGCGGCGGCACGTGCCCGCACCCAGCTGGCAGCCCTTATGCCCTCATGCCCTCGTCGCGCGCGTCGAGCAGCGCGAGCACGTCCTCGCGCGTGAGTGAGGCGGAGCCGGTCGCCTCGCCGCCGAGGACGGACTCGGCGAGGTCGCGCTTGGACTGCTGCATGGTCACGATGCGCTCCTCGATCGTGTCCTTCGCGATCAGGCGAAAGACGCTGACGGCGCGGCTCTGGCCGATGCGGTGCGCGCGATCGGTCGCCTGGTTCTCGGCGGCGAGGTTCCACCACGGGTCGTAGTGGACGACCACGTCGGCCGCGGTCAGGTTCAGGCCGACGCCGCCCGCCTTGAGCGATATGAGGAACACGGGCGCCTCGCCGGCCTGGAACTGCGCGACGAGCGCCGCGCGGCGCTCCTTGCTCGTGGCGCCGGTGAGCATGAGGTGGGCGATCCCCTCGGACGCGAGTCGCTCGGCGATGAGGTCCAGCATGCGGGTGAACTGCGAGAAGACGAGCACCTGGTGCCCGCCGTCCACGGCGTTGCGCACGAGCTCCAGGCAGATGTCGAGCTTCGCGGAGCCGCCGGCGTAGTCTTCGTAGAACAGGCGGGGGTCGCAGCAGATCTGCCGCAGCTTGGTGAGCTCGGCGAGCACCTGCAGCCTCTCCTTCCCGAACGCGGCGGGCAGCTCATGGGCGACCTGCAGCGCAAGACGGTCCTGGTTGGCCTTGTAGAGCTTCTCCTGCTCGCCCGACATGCGGGCGTACACGACGCTCTCGTTCTTCTCGGGCAGGTCGCGCAGGACGTCGCCCTTCAGGCGGCGCAGGATGAACGGCGCGACGAGGCAGCGCAGGCGCTCGGCAGCCCCCTCGTCGCCGCCCGCCGCGGGCGCCTCGTAGCGCTTCTCGAACGCGCTGCGGTCGCCGAGCATCCCCGGCATGAGGAAGTCAAAGATGCTCCAGAGCTCGGAGAGGCGGTTCTCGACGGGGGTGCCGGTCAGCGCGAAGCGCACGTCGGACGGCAGGCACTTGGCGGCCTTCGCCACCTGCGTGCTCGCGTTCTTCACGTACTGCGCCTCGTCAAGGATCACGCGGCGGAAGTGCTGGCGCGCGTAGGCCTCCACGTCACGCTTCATGAGGTCGTAGGAGGTGACGAGCACGTCATGGTTTCGCGCGGCGTCGATGAGCGCGCCTCGCGCGGCCTTGCCGCCCAGCACGGCCACGGCGTCCAGCTGCGGGGCGAAGCGTGCGAGCTCGGCCATCCAGTTGTAGACGAGCGACGCGGGGCACACGACGAGCGTCGTCTCCGGCGCGCCCGGCGGCGTCGTTGCGTCGGGGGCCTTGGGCGCCACGGAGGGATCGGCCGCCGCGGGCGCGTCCGTGGCCTGCGCTGCCTGCGCGGCCGCCTCGTGACAGGCGAGGACGTGCGTGATCATCTGCAGCGTCTTGCCCAGGCCCATGTCGTCGGCGATGATGCCGCCGAACCCGAGGCGCTCGAGCGTCTGCAGCCAGCGGAAGCCCTCCTCCTGATAGGGGCGCAGCACGCCGGCAAGGGAGGCGGGCACGTCCACGTCGGCGTCGGCGTAGGCGTCAAAGTCGCGCACGATCGCGCGGAAGCCGGCGTCGCGCTCCAGGCGCACGCCCTCGGCGCGCCGCAGCAGCGCGTCCACGAACAGGGTGCGGCTGCCGGGCAGCCCGTCGACGCCGCCGACCAGCTGGGCGTCGTCCACCCCCAGGCCGTCGGCGAGGTCCGCCACCGCGCGCACGCTCTCGTCCAGGCGCATGACGTCGCCCGAGGAGAGGCGCACGTAGCGCTGCCTGCGGCGATAGCTCGCGAGGTAGGCGACGAGGTCGGCCGGCGCGAGGCCGCTCGCGTCCACCTGCAGGTCAAGCAGGCCGCTCTTCACGAGCGCCCGCACGTGGACCTGCGGGCTCTCGCGGACCTCCACGCCGCGCAGCCGCTCGCTCAGCATGACCTCGCCCAGGTCGGAGAGCTCGCGCAGCCCCTCCGTGAGCAGGCGGTACATGAGCTCGGCGTCGTCCTCGTCAAAGTACGGCTCGTCCAGGCCCTCGGGGAAGTACGCGTCCACCGCGTCCTGGGCGCGCGTCTCGGCGACGACGTCGCGCGAGGGCTGGCCGGGGCGGGCGGGCTCAAAGAGCGGCAGCGTCGCGTCGCCGTAGGCGACGGTCGCGCGGCAGAAGACCTCGCCGGCCTCCTCGCCGACGAAGAACGAGAAGCGCGCCTCGGGCGGCTGCACCGCCGCGAGCTCGTCGGGGGCCACGAGGTCGCAGTGGTCGCGCAGGACGGGCAGCGCCGTGCGGCAGAACGACTCCACGTCGCCGGGGGCGATGCGGAGCGCGCGGCCGGAGGTGGGCAGCAGCGCGGCGAAGAGCGCGCCGGTCGCGCGCGAGAACGCCTCGTCGCAGCGCCAGGCGTGATCGTCGTCGATGAGGTAGAGACGGTCGCCGGCCGAGAAGCACTCCAGCGACGCCGGGAGGGCCAGGGCAAACCCACCGTCCTCCGTGCCGCTCGCCGTGAGGCGGGCCTCGACGCGGGGGTTGCCGGGCGTCACGCGGACGGTGCGCGCGGGCTCCCGCTCGTACGCGACGCCCAGGCCGAGCGGCACGTACGTGACCTCCTCGCCGTCCATGATGTCCAGGATCTCGATGACGTCGGCGGCCGCGAGCGGGAGCTCCTTGATGTCCGTGCCGTTGCCGACCTGCTGGTACTTGTCGCGCGACTCGAAGAGCGCCTGCTGGCTGCGCGCGATGCGCGTGACCGCCTCCAGCAGCTGCCGCGCGCGGGGCGTGAACGAGGAGGGCACGTGCGTGAACGAGAGGTTCTTGCCGTAGCTCACCGTCTCGCCCGACCGCCACGTCCGCACGAGCTGGTTGACGTTCTTGACGACGTAGCTCGCCTTGCCGCGGTGGACCCGCAGCTTGAGCAGCCATGCGTCGCCGCGCGCGTAGTACCCGACCGCGGGGGAGATCGTGACCTGAAGGCTCACGGGCTCCTCGGGGCGGTCCGCCTCGTCCGCGTGCCGCGCGGCTCGGGCGCGCTGGGCCTCCGCCGCGCTCTCAAGCTGCTGGCTCGTGATCGCCCTGAGCAGCGACGAGATGCGCCCGTCCGACGGCAGCGGCGCCCGG
>CACZRK010000172.1 GCA_902783515.1 uncultured Coriobacteriaceae bacterium
CCGAAGCCGGTGGCGATGACCGTGATGCGCACGGAGTCGCCGAGCTTCTCATCCACGACGGTGCCGAAGATGAGGTTGACCTCCGGGGACACGGCGTTGGAGACGATGCTCGCGGCGTCGGAGACCTCGTGCAGGCCGAGGTCGGGGCCGCCGGCGATGGAGAGCAGCACGCGGTCGGCGCCATCGATCGAGCTCTCGAGCAGCGGGCTGGAGATCGCCGAGTTGGCGGCGTCGACGGCGCGGTTGTCGCCGGTGCCCACGCCGATGCCCATCATGGCGGTGCCCGCGTGGCTCATGATCGTGCGCACGTCGGCGAAGTCCAGGTTGATGAGGCCGGGGGTGGTGATCAGGTCGGTGATGCCCTGGATGCCCTGGCGGAGCACCTCGTCGGCCATCGAGAAGGCGTCCATGAGGGAGACCTTCTTATCGGCGACGTCAAGCAGGCGGTCGTTCGGGATGGTGATCAGGGTGTCGACGTTCTCCTTGAGGCGCTCGATGCCGGAGAGCGCGTTGCGGCGACGCACGGCGCCCTCGAACACGAACGGCTTCGTGACGACGCCGACGGTCAGCGCGCCCACGTCGTTCATCGCGATGTCGGCCACGACCGGCGCGGCGCCCGTGCCGGTGCCGCCGCCCTCGCCGGCGGTGATGAAGACCATGTCGGCGCCGTCGAGCGCCGCCTTGATCTGGTCGCGCGACTCCTCGGCGGCGGACTGGCCGATCTCGGGGTTGGCGCCGGCGCCCAGGCCCTTCGTCAGATCGGTGCCGATGTGCACCTTCGTGTCGGCGCCGGAGACCAGCAGCGCCTGCGCGTCGGTGTTGACCGTCACGAACTCGACGCCCTGCACGCCCGTCTCGATCATGCGGTTCACCGCATTCGAGCCGCCGCCGCCAACGCCGACAACCTTGATGACAGCCATGTAATTGGTTGAGTCATCGCCCTGCACGTCGTACATCTTTACCTCCATAGCCGCCGCGTACGCGATCAACGTGGTCATTCGCTGCCCGACGGGATCGGCGCTCACGGCAACGTGACCCGAGTCGAGTTTCACATGCAAAAATCTATAACGTTCCACCTGAGCTTCATGGTGGTACAGTCACATTCTATGGTTACATCGCGGCCCAAACCTTGTCAATGGACGTCGATGGCTGCCCGGGAAACTGCGAAAACCCTATACCCCGGACTCGGGCACGTAACCTTCAGGTTCATACCCAGCGTTCGCGGCTTCGTCGCCGATCTGCCCCTCGTCCGCGGGCGCGTCGACGCCCGGGTCCGCGGCCGTCTCGCCCGCGGGCACCGCCTCGTCCGTCACCTCGGCGGCACCCTCCGCGGCGGCGTCGGTGGCCGCGGCGTCGACGACACCCTCGGTCGCGGCGCCCGCGTCGGTGGCGGTGGCCACGCCTGTCGTCGTGGCGGCTGCCACGTCAGTCGCGGCGGACGCCCCGCTCGCCGACGCGTCGGCCACCATGCTCGCGTCAAGCCCGCGCCACGAGGGCGTGTCGGGCGTGCGCACGTTCACGTACGTGACGGCGCCGGCGTTGTTCTTGAGGATCTGCAGGGCCACCTGCCCCTTCCACGCGACGTCGCCGGTGGGCGCGCCGAGCGAGACCTCCACCCCGCTTCCCAGGATGGCGGCGATCCCCTGGATGCTGCTCGCCTTGAAGGACACGATCTGCGCGCGCAGGTCGCTCGGCAGCTCGCGCATGTAGGTGAGCACGCCCAGGATCGCCTCGTCCGTGCACGCGGCGCCCGCCTGCGGCGCGATCGCCTTGGGCGCCTCGGTCACCAGGACGACGCCGTCACCCTTGGCCGCCGCGGTCGCCTGCGCGAGCGGGGTCGCCGCCGAGGCCCCGCTCTGCAGCGCCACGGCCTCCAGCCAGTACCCGTCGGTCGAGATGCGCCAGGCCTCGCTGTTGTTGGGCATCATGACGATCGCGCCCTCGGTGCGCTCGGTCACCTGGATGTTGAGCGTGTCCGGGAACGTGCGGGTGATGGTCACGTCGGCGACCCAGGGGTTCTGCTTGATGCGGTCGCAGATCTCGCCCTCGTTGATGCCGAAGAGCGTCGAGTTCGCCGGCACCGCCGCCAGCGACGAGATCGTCTCGGCGCTGACGTGCGTGGTCGGCGTCGCCGTGACCGTGCGGATCGCGAACAGGGACGACTTCGTCGCGACGAGGTACGCCGCGATGACGAAGACGATGATGACGACGAGCGCTATGAGGCGCGAGAGCCGCGCGAAGTAGCTCGCGTGGCGCAGGTCGCGCGGGACGCGGCGGGTCGGTCTCGCGCGGCGGCCGTCGCGCACGGACGGGCGGGCGCCGAGGTCCTCCGCGCCCAGGACGCGGCGCGACCTGAGCTCGGGATAGCCACGGGGGGCCGGGGCCGTGCCCCGCTGCCCCTCGCGCGTCTCGCTAGGACGGGAAGCCGAGGAACTTGACCTCCGGCCGGAGTTCGATGCCATAGCGTTGCCTCACCTTGGACAGGGTCGTGATGATGACGTTCGTGACGTCGGCCGCGCGTGCGCCGCCGGCGTTCACGATGAAGTTCGGGTTGCGCTCGAACGTCCGCGCCCTCCCGACGGAGAACCCCGCGAGCCCGCAGGCGGCCACGAGCTCCGCCGCGCTCGCGCCGCCGGCGTCGGGCGGGTCCATGAAGATCGCGTCGCACGCCGGCATGCGCAGCGGCTGGTACGCCCCGCGTCGCGCGAGGATCGTGGCCATCTCGCGCTTCACCGCGGCGTCGTCGCCCGGCGAGAGCCGCAGGGTCGCCTCCAGGATGATCTCGCGCGACGGGATGGAGGAGACGCGGCGGAACCAGTCGATCTCCGAGCCCGCGTACCGGACGAGCCCGTGCCCGGGGCGGTAGGTCACCACCTCGTCCACGAGGCGCCCGAGCTGCGCGTCGCCGACCGTCGCGTTCGTGGAGAGCGCGCCGCCGACCGTCCCCGGGATGCCCACGAGGAACTCCACCCCCGCCAGGCCGCGCGTGAACGCCTCCTGCACGACGCGCGTCAGGTACGTCGCCGCGCCGACGTGCACCGTGCCGTCCGCACCCAGGGTGAGCCGGCCGAACTCGCGCCCGAGCGTGATGACCGCGCCCGGGTAGCCCTCGTCCGCGGCGATCACGCTGCCGCCGCCGCCCATGATGACCCACGGGACGCCGCACGCCTTGAGCACGGCGTCCGTCTGACGGAGCGCCCCGTAGGTATCGCAGGTGATGAAGAGCGCGGCGGGGCCGCCGACCTGCAGCGTCGTGTGGCGCGCGAGGCGCTCCCCCGCGACGACCGACCCCCGCAGCCCCTGAAGCAGGCCAAGCGCGTCCTCGACGCTCATCGCTCTCCCGCGCGCTCGCGCAGCGCGGCGAGCAGGCTCGGGCCGATCATGGACACGTCGCCGGCGCCCATCGTGATCACGAGGTCACCGGGACGCGAGGTCCGCGCGAGCTCGTCCACGAGGGCGTGACGGCTCGCGATGTAGCTGACCGGCTTGGACGGGTCGGCGCGCGTGATGGACTTGGCGACCGTCTTGCCGGTCACGCCCGGGATCGGCGTCTCGCCCGCCGAGAAGACGTCCATGACGAACACCTCGTCGGCGTCGGCGAACGCGGGGCCGAACTGGTCGGCGAGCGCCTGCGTGCGCGTGTAGCGGTGCGGCTGGAAAACGACGCGGATGCGCCCGCGGTCAAGGCCTCGCGCCGACGCGAGCGTCGCGGCGATCTCCGTCGGGTGATGGCCGTAGTCGTCCACGACGCGGACGCCGTCCGCCTCACCGACGAGCTCAAAGCGGCGATGGACGCCCTTGAACGCCGAGACCGCGCGTGCGGCCGCCTGCGCGTCAAAGCCGAGAACCCAGCCGAGCGTGATGACCGCGGCGGCGTTGAGCGCGTTGTGGCGGCCGGGGTTGTGGTCAAGGTGCGCCTCGACGCTCGTCCCGTCCGGCAGCCGCACGGAGAAGCGGTTGAAGCCGCCCTCCTCCAGCGTCACCACCGTGTCGTTGCCCGGCCCGAAGCCGTAGGTGAGCACGCGACGGCCGGTGGAGCGGGCGAGCTCGGGCAGGTGCGGGTTCTCGCCGCAGACGATGACCGCCCCGTCGTCGGGCACCAGCGCCATGAACTTGCAGAAGGTCGCCTCGAGGTTCTCCATCGTGCCGTAGTGGTCCAGGTGGTCGGCCTCCACGTTGGTGACGATGACGTAGTTGGGGTCAAGGTAGAGGAACGACCCGTCGCTCTCGTCCGCCTCCGCCACGAAGTACGGGCCATCGCCGTTGTGGCCGTTGGTCTCGTAGCCATCGATGACCCCGCCGATCAGGAACGTCGGCGCCTGGCCGAGCTTGTCAAGCATCGTCGCCGCGAGCGACGAGGTCGTGGTCTTGCCGTGCGTGCCGGCGACCGCGACGGTCACCGCGCCCTGCGACAGGTACGAGAGCATCTTGGCGCGCGGCCAGACGTCCAGGCCGAGCTCGCGGGCGCGGACGAGCTCGGGGTTCGTGTCGGGGATCGCGCTGGAGATGACGACCACCTCGGGACGCACCCGGTCGATCGTCGCCGCCTGATGGCCGATCGTGACGTCGATGCCGGCGCGCACGAGCGGGCGCGTGTAGCGCGACGACTTCAGGTCCGACCCGCTCACCGCGAAGCCGCGCTGGTGGAGCACGAGCGCGATGCCGCTCATGCCCGCGCCGCCGATGCCGATGAAGTGGACGCGGCTGAACTTCTTCTGGCGTGCGCTCGTCAGGTCGTAGGTCAGGTCGTCAGTCTCGTGTGACATGAAATCCGATTCTCCCCTCGTTCGCGCACTCGGGCGCCCGGGCGGGCGCCGTCACGCCGATCAGCGGCTGGAGGCGTCGCGGCGCGGGCGCGGGGCCCGGCATCGTGACGCCTCCTCCCATAGTATTGCCTTTGCGAACCGGTTGCCTACGCGTCCCCGCGCGCCATCGCGGCTTCCACAGCATCTGCCAGTCGCGCGGCGGCCTGCGCGGACCCGAGGCCCTCAAGGTGCGCGCGCATGGTCGCGAGGCGGTCGGGGTCGTCGAGCATCCCGAAGAGCGTCTCCGGGAAGACCGGGTCGTCCAGGCGCTCGTCGTCGAGCATCACCGCGCCGCCGGCGTCCACGAGGAACCGCGCGTTGACCGCCTGGTGGTTCGCGGTCGCGAAGGGATACGGAACGAGCAGCGAGGGCACGCAGCGCGCGGCGATCTCGGCGATCGAGCTCGCGCCGGCGCGCGAGAGCACCATGTCGCACGCGGCGAGCGCGCTGCCCATGTCGTTGATGTAGGGGCTCACGCGCCAGGAGCGACGCTCCGTCTCGGACAGCGCCAGGCGCTGCGTCACCTCGGCGAAGTCGCGCTCGCCGGTGCCGTGCATGACGACGAGGCCCTCGCGCGAGAGCAGCTGGTCACGCAGGCCGCAGACGGCGTCGTTGAGGTGCGTCGCGCCCTTGCTGCCGCCGAAGACGAGCAGCACGCGGGCGTCCGGGGCGATGCCGAGCCGCGCACGCGAGCCGGCGCGGTCGGGCTCCAGGATCATGCGGCGCACGGGGTTGCCGGTCTCGACGACCTGCGTGCGGGGCCCGAGCGAGCCCTCGAACGCCGGGCGCGCGGCGGGCGTCGCCAGCGCCACCGTCACCGCATGGCGGGCGAGGCGCTTGTTCGCGAGGCCGGGCACGGAGTTCTGCTCGTGCAGCACGAGCGGGACGCCCAGCTTGATCGCCGCCATGCCCAACGGGAACTCCACGTAGGCGCCGAAGCCTACCGCGACGTCCGGACGACCCTGCTCCCGGAACTCGCGGACGAGGCGCGCGCGGCTGGAGAGCACGCGGGCGGCCGCGGTCAGCAGCGTCCAGGGCCGCGAGCGATCCAGGCCGGTCGCCGGCAGCGCCTCAAAGGGATAGCTCTGCTCGGGCACGAGACGCGCCTCCAGGCCCTGCGGCGTGCCGTGGAAGCGCACCTCGTGCCCACGCGCGCGCAGCTCCTCCGCCAGCGCGA
>CACZRK010000173.1 GCA_902783515.1 uncultured Coriobacteriaceae bacterium
GCGAGGATCCGGTCGCCATGGCGATCACACAGACGGCGAAGAAGACGAACGCGGTGAAGGCGCCACCCCCGACCCCGAGCGTGCTCGCCAGCCACACGAAGCCGCTGGAGATGTTCGTCGCCTTGATCAGCGCGGAGAACATGCCGATCACGAGCAGCAGCACCAGGATCTGGACCGAGTCCTTCGCGCCGTCATAGACCGCATCCCAGAATCGCTCGTACTGCCCGGGCCTCACGAGCAGCGCGCCGATCAGCAGCCCGACGAGCGCGCCCATCGCCAGCGCGTACATCTCGAACGCCTGGAAGACGATGAAGAACAGGACGCAGAAGAGCAGGAAGACGGCGACGGGCACGAACGACATGCCCCAGCCGCCGCGAAACTCCAGCCGCGGGCGCTCCTCCCCGTCCGCCTGCCTCGTCGTGAAACCCATGTGGCACCCCCTCTGGTCGACGGGCGCGCGCGGGCTCTCTGCCCCGCGTCACCCGCATCCCGCGATGGCGCGGGACTATGCCTCGTTCTCGTTCATGCGCATGATGGCGCGGTACTTGGAGCCGGGCGTGCGCTCCTGCTCGAACGGCTCGCCCGCGACGGTCGGGTACTGGTCGATGAAGGCGCGGATGCGCGCGACCTCCTCGTCGGTGAGCCTGAAGTCAAAGGTCTGCGCGTTGGACGCCACGTGCCTGCTGTTGCGCACGCCGACGATCGCCGCGGCGACGCCCGGCTGCGCCAGCACGAAGCGGGTCGCGACGTTGGCGATCGCGACGCCGTGCGCGTCGGCGATCCCCTTCAGCAGCACCAGCAGCCTCTGGTAGCCGTCCCAGCCCAGGGAGTCGTCGATGACCTGCAGGTACTTGACCTGCGAGCGCGTCTCGGGGTCGGTCGGGCGCGGCGCGCCCATCCAGCGCTCCGACAGGAAGCCGCCCGCCAGCGTGCCGTAGCAGATGAGCGCCACGCCGTGCGCGAGGCAATAGTCGCGCATGCGACGCTCGACGCGCCTGTCAAAGACGGAGTACTGCGCCTGCATGGAGACGACCGGGATCCCCGCCTCCACGAGCTCGGCGAGGTGATCGGTGTCGAAGTTCGTGACGCTCACGTTGCGGATCTTGCCCTTCGCCCGCAGGTCCGTGAGGTAGCCGGCGACGTCAACGCAGCCCGGCACGTCGTAGTCCCACCAGTGGAACTGCACCATGTCCAGCACGTCGCGGTCCAGGCGGCGCAGGCTCCGGTCCACGATCTGCTCGACGGCATGGAAGTCGGTCTGCGCCAGCGTGTCGATGTCCGGGACGTACTTCGTGTGAATCTGGATGTCGTCGGCGCTGACGGCCCCGCGCCCCGCCTTCAGCTCGCGCACGAAGTCGCCGATCACCCGCTCGCTGCCGTTGTAGATGTCGCCGGTGTCAAAGGTGGTGAACCCGCGGGCGACCAGCTCGTGGAAGGCATGGTTCACGTCGGCGAGGTCCACCCCGCCGTGGATCGTGTGCCCGCTGGAGAGCTGCCAGGTGCCGTTCTCGATGCGGGCGATCGTGTAGCCGGGCGTGAGCTCAAAGCGTTCGGGTGCTGCCATGTTCGTGCCTCCTGGGTCAGTTGTGCCGTTCGTTCGTAGGGGACGTCGCTCGTGACGTCGTTCGCTTCTCAGGCGCTTGTCGGCGCCCGCGGGTCATCCGTCCTCGCCCGTCGGGCCGGGCGCCGGGTCAAGCGGGACGACCGTGCAGTCGCCATGCCGCAGCGTGCGCCGCCCGACGCGCGTGATGCGGAAGCGCGCGCCGCAGTTGGGGTCGGGGCAGGCGATCTCGGCGTCGGTGCCCATCCAGTCGTTGCGGTCCAGCGGGCGCTGCTTGGCCGGCAGCAGCGGCAGGATCGCCGCGAGCGCGTAGAGGGAGAACGCGCCGCCCCGCGGGAACTCCAGGTTCTCGCCGCGCACGTAGAAGCAGTCGCCCACGTGGTGGCTGCACACGAAGGGTCGCTCGCCGGCGACGACCTCCACCTTCAGGTCATAGAGCTCAAACGCGTCGTCAGCCTCTGTCTCGGCCTCGCCAGCATGGGTCATGGCTGTCCCTCCCCTCGTGGCGCGCACGTGGCGCGTCGGCTCGCACAGGCTCGCACAAAAAAAACGCCCGGCCGTCTCTCGTGAGGCGTCCGGGCGCGCGTCGCAGGTCTCGTGCCGACGTCAGCGTCGGCTGGTCACGACCTCACGTGACGGGCTCGTCCGGACATATGCGTCGCGCCACCACCAGCCCTGCGTGCGAACCATGACCTGACCTCCCGTCCTTCCTGACGTCGTGGGCGCATGCCCCGCCCGACGCGCCGCGCCGCGAGTGACCCCGCGCCGCGCGCCGCCGACATGCGTGCACGACGCATTATGCGCACAGCGCGCCGCATGTCAACGCGGGATCGCCCGGATTCGCGCGACCTGTTACGTTCTGGAA
>CACZRK010000174.1 GCA_902783515.1 uncultured Coriobacteriaceae bacterium
GTGCGCGCCGCGATCGGGCTGGAGGTCGATGACGACGCCCCGGTCGGCACGCCGACCGGCCTGCCCGCTGATGAAGCGCCCGCCGAGAAGGAATAGCTCTCAGCGCGCCCAATGTGTTGCATGCGCTGAGAGAATGATGCGCGGGAGACGTCGTGCGCCGGCGTCTCCCGCGCTGCGTCAGAAGGGACGTGTCCCCATGGCAGACGAACGCGAGGTCGAGCGCGTGCGTGAGCAGCTTGCGGCGCTCATGGCGCGACAGCATGCGCGCTCGAATGGCCGTCCTGCGGTTCAGACCGCGCGCTACGTCGCCAGCGTCGACGATGATGCCGAGACCGGCGCGCATGCCTACAGCATCACCTGCATCTCCCGTCAAGACCCCGGGGATCGACAGACCATGCGGGTCAACAAACATGTCGCAAAGCTCTTCGGAGCACATGAACGCACCTACGGGTCGCTGGACGAGTTTCGCGCCGCGATCGACGCGCTCGGTGACGACGCGTGCTGGAACAGGCTGCTCGCGGCTCTCTCAAGCCGCGATCGACCGCGCAAGGAAGTTAGCCAGCGACTCATGCGCGAGGGCTTCACCTCTGAGCAGGCGACTCGAGCGGTGCAGAAGGCCGTGAGGACCCAGCTCATCGACGACGAGCGGTACGCCGTCGCGTTCATTCATGGCAAGCTCCGCAAAGGGTGGGGGCGCGCCAGGATCGAACGAGAGCTTGCCGCCGCCGGGGTTGAGGTTACGCGTGTCGACGGCTATCCGCGTGAGTTCTTTCCTGAGGAAGGCGAGCTCGCCAGGGCGCAGGAGATACTCTCGCGCAAGTCCATCCCAGCGGTCAACGCCGAGCAGAAGCTCACGCGCTTCCTCATCGGCCGTGGGTTCGGCTTTGACGTTGCCCGACGAGCCGCACACCAGCGCACGCTCGAGGCACAAACGCCAGAAGATAGGGGGACACTCTGACCTCATGCGTCGATCTGCTGAGGAGCGCTTTTGAGCTTTAGCTGCGCACGCTACCCTCTACAACGCGATGCAGAGCAGGGTGGTGAACTCGTAGGTACCATACGCCAACTCCCTCAACCCGCAGAACAGCGCGTTTGACGAGATTGCCGACGGGATCTCGAGGCGCGACAGCGGCGGGGAGGCAAGGCCGACTTGTGCCACGGCGTGGCCTTTTGTAGACGTATGTACAAAAACAAAAGAGGTGGGAGACTTTTCATCTCCCACCTCATCATTTGCTGGTCGGGCAAGCGGGATTTGAACCCACGACCCCTTGACCCCCAGTCAAGTGCGCTACCAAGCTGCGCTATTGCCCGTGCAGGTAGGTAATATAGTTGAACCGGACCGACCTGTAAAGGTGCATGTCTGACTGTGTCTCGATTCATGGTTCACACACAATCGTGAGAGATTCGCGCAATGAACGGTAAGGGGATTTCCATATGCATACGCTACACTAGCCTGAGCTTTCTAAGGCGTATGCCCGGAGTCGGTTCGCGTCACCCGGACACAGCGAATTTCGAATGTGCGCCCGCAGCCGTCTGAGCTTGCGTGATCGCGTACGAGAGGAGTCGCAACCGTGCGAGATGACACGAGCCAGGATGTGAGCGCGATGGGGAACGGCCATCGTCCGGGCACCCCGGAGAACCCGTTGCACACCATCATGACCGTGCCAAATCTCATCACGCTTTGTCGTCTCATCCTTACGTTCTGCTTCCTGTTCATGTATCCAGACACGCAGTACAGGACGATTTCCGTTGTTATTTTCATAATTGCGGCAACCACTGACTGGCTCGACGGACAGGTCGCGCGCCGGTTCCATCAGGTGAGCGTCTTCGGCAAGCGCTTCGATCCCGTCATGGACCGTGTGCTCATCTTCTCAGGCATGATCGCTCTTGTCATCACGAACCAGATCCCCCTCTGGATCGTGTGCTTCCTCATCATCCGTGACGTGTACCTGCTCGTCGGTGGCACGATCCTGAAGGTGCTCACCGGCACCATCATCGACGTCGTCTACGTCGGAAAGGCGGCGACGTTCGTGCTCATGACCGGGTTCGCCTTCGTCCTGTTGGACATCTGTCGCGTGCCGGGCCTGAACCTCGTCGAGAGTGCCGCGCTGCCCGGCTGGGGCTCCATGCCAGAGAGCCTGGGCATGTGGGCCGTCTACGTGGCGGTGATTCTCTCGTTCACCGCCGCATGCGTCTACACGGCGCGCGGAATCAGGGCTCTGCGCAATGCGCGCTCGCGCCGTCAGCCATAACGAGCCCCTCAAAGGAGAATCTCACATGATCGTCCGCCATCGTGCATTCGCACTGACGACGCGCACGCGCGCGTTGCCCGTCATCGTCGCCGCGCTTGCCCTGGGATTCATGCTCATGGTGCCATTGGCGACCGTCGCCCCTCGTGCCGCGCATGCCACCGAGGCGACAGCGCAGCCGGTGATCGCCTCGGCCGAGGCGATCGTCGAGACCCAGGACGGCACGGTGCTCTTCCAGAAGAGCGCCGACACGTCGGTACCGATGGCGTCAACCACCAAGATCATGACCGCCGTCGTCGCGCTGGAGTCCGGTCTGCCGCTTGACACGACCTACACTGTCAGCGAGCTCGCGGTGAGCAACCAGAGCACGGTCGCCGGCTATGTCGCAGGTGAGACCGTGACGCTGTGGGAGATGCTGCAGGCGCTCATGACGCACTCGGCCGGTGACGCCGCCGACGGAATCGCCGAGTGCGTCGCGGGGTCGCGCGACGCGTTCGTGACCCTCATGAACCAGAAGGCGTCCGAACTCGGCATGACCGGCACGCACTACACGTCGCCCGACGGGTTCAGCGACGACGGCCACTACTCGACGCCTGCGGACCTCGTGCTGCTCGCACGCCACGCAATGCAGATCCCGTCGTTTCGCACGATCGTCGGCTCCAAGAGCGTCACGGTGACGGTCGCCGGCACGCCGACGACGTTCACGAACACGAACGTCTTCCTTGACGAGTATCCGGGCATGCTCGGCGTGAAGACAGGCTTCACCTACGGCGCGGGCTACTGCTTCGTCGGCTGCGTCACGCGCGGCGGCGTGACGGTCTACACGTGCGTTCTGGGCGCCCCGTCCGAGGATGACCGCATAAGCGACACGCGCGCCCTGATGGACTGGGCGTTCGCGCAGCTCCCCGCGTCAACGCTGCTCGAGTCCGACGCGCGAGGGGCCGCCCTGGGCTACCTCACGAGCGGGTATCACTATGGTCTCGTCGCAAGGACGGTGCTGAGCGAAAACGCGACGGCTCGCGCCGCGACGAGTGGCGTGACCGTAACCGGGCTGGCGCTCACCGCGTCCGACCAGGCGCTCATGGCTGACGTCGTCAGCACTGTCACATGGTATACTCTGGGCTCCGTCGCGCCGGTGTGCACGCGCACGGTCACGGCCGTCCCCATCACGAGCCATGCCCAGACCTATGGCCCCTTCATCGCCCCGCTGTTCTATGATCTCGATGCGAACGGTGCGGCATAAGCCTGAAATCGCCGCCCGCAGGGTAGACTCAGGGGATAGCCGCACGGTAGCTTGTCAGACCTGCCGGGGATATGCAGGTGTGACAACGCCCTTGTTGCAATTTCTCTCTCGAAGTTTTAAGAGGTGAAAGTAATGGCTGATATATATCAGAACAATAGGCCAATCGATAGCGATCGGACTCAGGCATTCAATCTTCTGAACCCCGACGCCACGATCCCGAACATCAACATCTCCAATGACAGCGGGCTTGCCGACCTCACGATCATCCGTGGGCCGCTCGCAGGGGAGCAGTTCGTGCTCGACCAGAGCGAGATCACGATCGGTCGTGACCCCGGCTGCGAGGTGTTCCTCAACGATCGCACGGTCTCTCGCCATCACGCGCATCTCACCATTCGCGACGGAAAGGCGACGATCGAGGATCTCGGGTCGCTGAACGGCACGTGGGTGGACGGCGCGATCATCTCGTCCTGCGCGCTCCACAGTGGGTCCACGATCCAGATCGGCACCTTCAAGATGGTCATCAACATTCACACCAAGGGCTGACGAATGGCTGCGCCAGGAACCTACACCATCGGCAAGGTCGTCAAGCGCCTGCAGGTCACGCACCCGACGCTCTCCGTCTCCAAGGTTCGCTACCTGGAGTCGGAGGGCATCGTGCACCCCAAACGCACGAAGAGCGGCTACCGGACGTACTCCGACGAGGACGTCGCGCGGCTTGATAAGGCGCTGCGGCTGCAGGAGCAGTACTTCTATCCGCTCCACGTCATCAAGGTCAAGCTCGACGAGCCCGCGGATGAGGGCGAACCCGAGCGACGCATTGATGGGACGTCTCCCTCGGCAGAAGCTGCGGCTGACGTCGTCGAGGATGCCGTGGGCGCGGGGGAGTTCACCGAGCCGCTCTACGGCCTTGATGATGCGTGCGCCCTGCTGGACGTGCCGTCCGCGTTCGTGCGGACGATGTGTGACGTCGGCATCATCGCGCTGGCGAAGGACGCAAAGGGGCGCCCCGCCATCGAGCGCGCCGACATGCGCATCATCCGCGACTCCTACGAGCTCAAGCGATTCGGACTGGACCCGCGATTCATCAAGCCGTACCTTCAGCAGGTGAACCGCGAGACCCCCGTCATCCGCCAGATCCTCCAGCTCGTCATCGGCCGCCAAGGGTCGCTTGAGGACGAGAAGACGCGCGCCTCGTTTGACGAGACCCTCAGCGAGATCGCAAAGCTGACGTCATCCGTGCATGAGGGCATGCTGATCCGCGCGCTCATGCGCGACTTCACCTATCCGGTCACCACGACGAACGCCAACGGCTGACGCGTGGCGGACGTTCCGGCGCGGCCTCTCGCCGCACCAACGCGTCCGCATGAGCCAAACCAAGGAGCACCCGCTATGACTACACCCAATCGATCGGACCGTACGCTTGGCGGCCTCAGCCGTCGAGACTTCATGCTCGCCGCCATCGGCATCTCCGCGGCGACCCTCGCGACGATCGGCTCGCGCTTCGCTTCCGCGACCGAGCCAGGGCCGACCGCCGCGACGGCCGCAGCGCTCTCCAGCGCGCAGGCCGAGTATCGCGAGGCGACGGCGCAGCTGCAGTCGCTCAACGAGCAGGTCGAGCAGGCGCAGTACGCGCTCAGCCAGACCGAGGCGCAGCTCGATGAGACGAACGCTGCCATCTCCGACCTTGAGCAGAGCATCACGCAGAAGCAGGGTGAGCTCGCCGAGGCCCAGGACGTGCTCGCAAGTCGCATCGGCGCAAACTACAAGGCGGGGAAGACGGACGCGCTTGAGGTCATCCTCGGATCGACTGACTTCGAGGACTTCGTGAACCGCGTGTTTATCGAGGGCAAGGTGTCCGACGACGACGCCGCGGCGATCCAGAAGGTCAAGGACCTGAAGGCCGAGCTCGAGACGCAGCAGAACGATCTGCTCGCAAAGCGGGCGGAGCAGGAGGAGCTCGTCGACCAGCAGAAGGCAGACGCACAGGCGCTGGACGACCAGCTCGCGAGCATGCAGTCTTACGCGAACAGCCTCTCCTCCGACGTCGTCGCGCTGATGGCGCAGGCGCAGGCCGAGACGGAGGCCGCACGCCAGGCACAGTACGAGCAGTACATCGCGCAGCTTGCCGCCCAGCAGGCCGCTGCCGCGCAGGCATCACAGGGCGCCTCGAACGGCAGCGCGGCTGACGGCACAACGCAGACGGCGTCCAACACCGGGGGAGTGGCGTCTCAGGGCGCCGTCGAGCAGGCACCGGCCGACGTTCCCAGCGCGCCGGCACCCGAGCCCGCCGTCCCGTCGTACAGCGAGCCGGAGCCTTCGTATCCCACGTATGCCGGCACGGGCAATCACGCAGGCTCTGTCGTAGACATCGCCTTCGGGTACATCGGCGTCCCATACGTCTGGGGCGGCACGTCACCCAGCGGGTTCGACTGCTCCGGTCTCTGTCAGTACTGCTATGCGCAGGCAGGGTACAGCATCCCGCGCGACACCTACAGCCAGATCGCGCGCATCCAGTCGCTCGGCAACTGGAAGACGAGCATGTCGGACCTCCAGCCAGGCGACCTTGCGTTCCCGCACGAGGGCCATGTCGGCATCTACTGCGGTGGCGGCATGTGGATTCACGCACCCTACCCGGGCGAGACCGTCCAGTACACGTCCGTGTACGCGTTCATCGGAGGCGGCAGCCCCATCTAGTCTTTCAGCTGAGTCCCACGGGCATGCCGTATCGTAGTCAGGGTGACTTTCGAATCGACGGGGGGAGTGCAGCATGGGTCTGATGAGCACGTCTGTGACCAGGAGGCGCGTCATCACGGCATCGCCCGTCATCCTCGCGTGCTGCCTCTCCCTGCTGCGCGATGCCGTGACGCTGCGATCAGCGCGTACGACCACGCCCGCGTATGCCGAGCCTGCAAAGGTCGGCGCCGCCGAGACGCAGGCACTGACGACGGCTCAGCAGCAGTATGACAAGGCGAAGAAGGATCTGGAGGGCATCGGCGGCCAGCTTGAGCAGACAAGCTACCAGCTCTCGCAGACCGAGTCCGACCTCAAGAAGCTCGGCGTGGACATCACCTCCACGCAGAACGAGATTATGAACAAGGAGACGCAGCTCGACTCGGCACAGAAGGCGCTCTCCGCCTATCTCGTGATCAACTACAAGTCCGGGACGACGAGCATGCTTGATCTGCTCATGTCCTCGTCGGACTTCAATGACTTCGTGACGCGGACGTACTACGCCACGAAGGTCCAGAACGCGCAGGTCGACACGATCAACGAGATCAAGCAGCTCAAGTCCGATCTTGAGGACGTTCGGTCAACGCTCACGTCACAGCAGGATGAGGAAGCCAAGCTCAAGTCGACGCTCGAGAGCACGCAGAAGCAGCTTACCGATCAGCAGAAGAAGGCGAACGACCTCGTCAATAGTCTCTCCGATGAGGTGAAGGCGCTGTTCGACCAGCAGCAGCAGGTGCTGACCGCGGCAGCGCAGGCACGCGCCACGGCAAAGAGCGCCGCCGAGGGAGGCGCCGCGCTCGGCGTCAGCGCGCCGTCAGTCTCACAAGGGTCGATCGTCGAGGACGCATACGCCTGCCTTGGCATCCCGTATGTGTGGGGTGGCGACGATGAGAACTTCGCCCAA
>CACZRK010000175.1 GCA_902783515.1 uncultured Coriobacteriaceae bacterium
CTGAAGCGCGTGGAGGGCGAGGTCGGCTCCACGACGAACTTCTCGTTCACGGTGACGGTCGGCGGGAGCGCCGCCGGTCTCACGTGCACGCTCGACGCCGTCACCACGTCCGACGGCGACGCGACGGGGCCTTCGACGCCGGTGACGTTCGCGAACGGCGTGGCGACCGTCACGCTGCGCGCGGGACAGACGATCAGCATCTCGGG
This sequence comes from uncultured Coriobacteriaceae bacterium, assembly GCA_902783515.1. Lineage (GTDB taxonomy): Bacteria > Actinomycetota > Coriobacteriia > Coriobacteriales > UMGS124 > CAIFEU01. Next base: position 207 of record CACZRK010000175.1, read on the forward strand.
GCTGCCGGCGGGCGCGACCTATCAGGTGGCCGAGCAGGCGAACGACCGGTACACGTCCTCCTCGGAGAACGCGAGCGGGACGATCACGAACGCGGGGGTCGCGCAGGCGACCTTCACGAACACGCGCGTGCCCACGAGCCTGCCGCTCTCGGGCGAGGACGGCATCCGCTTCACGTTCGTCTACGGCGTCTCGGCGCTTGTGACCGCGCTGGCGCTCATCGTCGCCCGTCGCATGCGGGCGCGCCGCAGGGGCGGGGACGATGATGAGTAGCGATCGATCGGCACGGCGCCTCGCCGCAGCGGCGGGTGCCCTCGCCGCGCTGGCTCTGGGCGCGGGCCTGCTGTGCGCCTCCCCGCATGGTGCCTGGGCGACGCAGGCCGCGTCTGGCGCCGTCGCGTCGGCCTCGGCCACGGCCGAGGCGACGACGGGCGTCGGGCGCATCACGGTCACCGCGGCCGAGGGGGTCTCCCCGAGCCTCGTGGCCTACAGGATCTTTGACGCAGACGTCACGGACGGCGCCGACGGCGCGAAGGTCGTCGCGAACGCCTCGTGGGCGAGTGACGACGCGCAGCGGGCGCTTGAGGGCGCGATCGCGTCGGTCGACGCCGACTACGCGGGCGTCACGGCACAGGACGCCGCGGACTGGCTCGCAGCGCTCCCGTCGGATGGCGCCGCGCTCCAGTCGGTGGCGGGCGCGCTCGCGCAGGCGCTGCTCGCCGCGGGCGACGCGGGTGACGTGCCGCTGACGGCGGGCGTGTCGGCGGAGGTGCCCGCGGGCTACTGGCTGGTCGTGAGCGCGGACGCCGCGTCCGCGGCGGACGGCGCCGACCTCGCGGGCACGGCTCCGATCCTGGCCGTCGTCGGCGGCGCCGACGTCACGGTCGGCCTCAAGGGCGCCGCGCCGACCGTGGGCAAGCAGGTGCTTGAGGACGGGTCGGACGCGTGGCAGACGCAGGCTGACGCGACGGTGGGCGACGACCTCCTGTGGCGCCTGGAGGCGACCGTCCCGGCAGGCCTGAGCGGCTACGACGCGTACGCCCTCACGTTTGTGGACTCGCTGAGCGCCGGCATCGCCGAGCCGACCGACGTGCGCGTGTACCTGGCGCCCGGCTCGGGCGCCGACGGGGAGGATGCGGGGTTCTGGGAGACGGGCTCCGACCCGTCGGCCGCCGAAGCGCAGGGGTGGGTCCAGCTTGACGCCGACGAGTTCGCGACGACGTACGCGCCGACCAACGACGGCGCCGACCTCACCGTCGTGGTGAGCGACCTCGTCGCGAGCCTTGCGCGCCACGGCGGCGCCGCGCTCGCGGGTGGCGCGCGGGTGTGCGTCGTCTACGACGCGCCGCTCGACGCGGACGCGCAGCGGGGGACGGCCGAGGGCAACCCCAACACGGTCACCCTACGCTACCCGCGCACGCCGTACTCGTCCGGGTACGGTGAGACGTCGCCGCAGTCCGCGGTCGCCTACACCTGGGACCTCGTCCTGACGAAGCGCGACGCGACCACCGACGCGCCGCTGTCCGGCGCCGAGCTGCGCGTCACCGACGATCGCGGCCGGCACCTGACCAAGGACGGCACGTGGGTCGCGCAGGACGCGACGGTCGTCACCGCCGACGACGGCACGCTCTCGGTGTCCGGCGTTGACGCCGGCACCTTCACGGTCGAGGAGGTCTCGGCGCCGCAGGGCTATGCCGCGTTCTCCGGGTCGCGCGACGTGACCGTCAGCGTCGGGCTCGATCCCGACCATGCCGTGCATGCGCGCGTCAGCGTGGACCTCACGGCGACGGCCCCGCTGCGCGCCGACGCGTTCGACGCCTCGACGGGCGTCGCGAAGGTCTCGGTGCTTGACACGCCCGGTGCCACGACGCCGCCCTCGGGCGGCACGACCGGCGGCACGCCGGGCGGCACCACGCCCAGCGGCGCGCGGGGCGTCATCGGCTCGCTGCTTCCCAAGACGGGCGACACGACGCCGATCGCACTCGTGGCGGTGCTCCTCGTGGCCGGTGGCGTGGCCCTCGCCATCGCGCGACGCGTGTGGAGGCGGGGTGGCGAGCGATGAGATGACGGTCCGTCGCAATGCACGCATGAACTCATGGCCAATCGGCAAGCATAACGAAAGGTAAGGGGATCATCTCTATGAAGATCAGGAATCGAGCGGCGAGTCTCGCCGTCACCGCGGGTCTGGTCGCGGCTCTCACGCTGGGTGGCGGCGTCTCCGCGGTGAGCGCGCTCGCGACGGAGAGCGCGTCCACCGGCACCGACGCGGCCGCGGCCGCAGCCACGGGGACGGGCACCATCACGGTCAACGCGAACAAGAATGTGAGCGGCGACACGACGTCGATCTCCGGCTACCAGATCTTCACGGCCGACGTCATCGACGGCACGACCGGCTCCCTGGCGACCAAGACGGTCTCTAACATCGCCTGAGCCAGCGACACGGTCGCGACGATCGTGAACGAGCAGATCAAGGCCGTTGACGGCACCTATACCGGCACGACCGCGCAGGAGGCGGCCGACTGGCTGTCCGCGAACGCGTCGGGCACGGGCACGGCGACGGTCGTCAGCAGCAGCGACGCCTTCGGCAAGATCGCCTCGGCGCTGCGCGCGGCGGGGGTCAGCGCCACGCCGGTGCCGCTTGACACCGCGACCACGCTGAACTCCGGCTACTGGCTGTTCGTCACCACGACGGGCAGCACGTCGGGCGCGACCGACCAGGTGGGCACGGCCCCGATCTACGCGGTCGTCGGCGGGAGCGCCGTGACCGTTGACCAGAAGTCCGACCTGCCGACCGTCAACAAGTACGTGCAGAACGACGCGGCGAACTCCTCGTGGAAGTCCTACGCCGACTCGCAGATGTCCCAGAGCATCAACTACAAGCTCGTCGGCACGGTCGCGGACGTCATCAGCAGCTACGACACCTATCACTACTACTTCACCGACGTGCTGGGCTCCGGCCTCACCTACGACGACGGCTCCGTGAAGGTGACGGTGTCGGAGTCTGGCTCGTCGACAGAGAAAACGGTCAACGCGGCCAGCTACACCGCGAGCCTCGCGTCCGACACGAACACGCTGACGGTTGACTTCCCCGACCTTAAGACGATCACCGACACGTCTGGGTCGGCCATCACGGTCGACGCGAACACCGTGGTGACCGTCTACTACACGGCGCACCTGAACAAGAACGCCGTGATGGCCTCCGAGCACAACGACAACACGGTGACGCTGACCTACTCCAACAACCCCGGCGTGGACAGCGAGGGCTCCACGACGCCCGCCACGGTGCGCGACTACTCGTACCAGCTGAACCTGACAAAGGTCGACAGCGCCAACAGCACGACGACCCTTGCCGGTGCGAGCTTCACGATCCAGGCCACCGGCGCCGACGAGGGCGCGGGCACGCAGTACGTCCAGGCGGACGGCTCGCTGGGCACCGACGCCCATGAATTCACGACCGACGACTCTGGCAGCATCGTCGTGAAGGGGCTGGACGCCGGCACGTACACGGTCGTGGAGACCAAGGCGCCTGACGGCTACAACACGGTGAAGGACTTCACCTTCACGATCCTGCCCGTCTACAACGACGCGACGGGCGACCTCACGAGGCTCACGGCCAACACGAACAGCTCCAGCGTCGTCGCCGGCGTCGATGAGAGCACCGACGCCGTGAACGTGGTCGTCATGGACAAGGCGGGCATCTCGCTGCCGCTGACCGGCCAGGCGGGCATCACGATCGCCTGGGTCGCCGGCGGCGCGCTGCTGGTCCTCGGCGTGGCGCACCTCGTGCGCTCGCGCCGTCGCGACGAGCGCGCGGAGTAGGTCGTCGCGCCCCGCGGGGCGAGACGACGCGACCATGAGGGCGTGAGGCGCGACCGCGCCGGCGCCGACGGGGGAGGCGACGTGCCCCCTCGCCGCGCACCGGCGCGGTCTTCGTGCGGAGGCCCGCATGCCCGGCGGGCGTCGCGGACGCCGCTGGCTGCGTGGGAGCGGTGCGGGCACGCGAGGCGTGCGAGGTGCATGAGGCACGCGAGGCGACGAGGAGGTGCGTGGCGATGACAGGGGGAGGGCGGCGGTCGCGTCGGGACGACGGCGC
>CACZRK010000176.1 GCA_902783515.1 uncultured Coriobacteriaceae bacterium
AGCGGGTCGGGCAAGAGCACGCTCGTCGGCGTGCTCGCCGGGTTCATGGCGCCGACCGCCGGGACCATCAGCCTCGCGACGGGCGCCGGCGCGGTCGAGGGACCGTCGGCCCTGCGGGCGCGCGCCTGGCGCGACCAGGTCGCCTACCTGCCGCAGGACCCGCACCTCTTCCATGCGACGCTGCGTGAGAACGTCACCTTTTATCGCCCCGACGCCGACGAGGACGCCGTCGCCCGCGCCGTCGCCGTCGCCGGTCTGGACGAGCTCGTGGCCGCGCTGCCCCAGGGGCTTGACACCGTGATCGGCGATGCGGGCCGCCAGCTCTCGGGCGGGCAGGCGCAGCGCATCGCGCTCGCCCGCGCCTTCCTGGACGACAGGCGCCGCGTCCTGCTGTTTGACGAGCCGACCGCCCACCTGGACGTGGAGACCGAGCTCGCGCTCAAGCGTCGCATGCTTGACGTCATGGACGGGCGGCTGGTCGTGTTCGCCACGCATCGCCTGCACTGGGTGCACGACATGGACGTCGTCGTCGTGCTGGAGCGCGGGCGCGTGGCGCAGGTCGGGACGCCCGAGGAGCTCCGCGCGAGCGAGGGCGGCGCCTTTGCGAGGCTTGCGGCGCAGCTGAGGGGTGGTGAGCGCGATGCGTGAGACGACGGGCGAGGCGCGGCGCGGTGAGAGACACGGCGAGGGGCGCAGGGAGGGGCGCGCCGCCGGCGTCGGCAGGCGGTGGGCCCGCGCCCTGCGCGGCGACACGTGGGTGCGACCTTACCTGCGGCGCTATCGCAGGGTGCTCGCCGCGGCGCTCGGGCTGGGCGTCGGGACCACCGTGTTCTCGATCATGCTCATGGTGACCTCGGGCTACCTGATCAGCGCCTCCGCCGAGCAGCCGCCCTCGGTCTTTGAGCTCATGGTGCCGCTCGGCCTCGTGCAGCTCTTCGGCGTCGGTAAGCCGTTCCTGCGCTACGTCGAGCGCCTGCGCAGCCACGACTGGGTGCTGCGCATGACGAGCGACCTGCGGACGCGCCTGTACGAGACGGTCGCGGGCGCCGACGTCACCCGACGCGCGGCGCGCGGGCTGGGAGACCTGCTCGGCCTGCTCGCCGACGACATCGGCCACATACAGGACCTCTACCTGCGCATGGTCTTCCCGGGCGTCGTGGCGTGGGCGGTCTGGCTGCTCGCGGTCGTCGGCCTGGGCGCCTTCTCGTGGCCGTTCGCGCTTGCCGCCCTGCTCTACCTGTCCGTCCTGACCGTGCTCGCGCCGCTCGTCAGCGTCCTCGTGAGCGGCGCGCGCCAGACCCGCGCCAAGGCGCTGCGCGGCGAGCTGTACGCCTCGCTTGCCGACGACGTGCTGGGCGTCGCCGACTGGGGCCTCTCCGGCCGCCGGGACGACTACGTGCGACGCGTGACGGACGTCGAGGCGCGGCTCCGCGCCATCGACGAGACCTCGCGCGCCCTCGGCCGCGCCCGCGACCTCGGCCTTCAGGTCCTCTGCGGCGTCTTCGCGACCCTGCTCCTGCTGTGGGCGGGCGTGCGCTTCGGCGGGGCGCCGGACGCCGCGCTCTTCCGCTCGGCCGACTGGGTCGCCGCGCTCGTAATCGGCTTCTTCCCGCTGGTCGACGCCCTCGTGCCCCTCTCCTCCGACGCCGCCGCCGCCAACGCGCACCTCAGCTCCGTCGAGCGCCTGAACGCCCTCGGCCCCCGCGACGGGCGCGCGGACGCCTGCGGGCCCGACGAGGTCCCCCTGCCGACCGTCATGCCTCACGACCCTCTTGACCTGCGGCTTGACCACGTGAGCTTCGCGTACGACGACGACGGGGCGCGCACCGGGCGGACGCTCGCTGACGTCAGCCTCGTGATCCCCGCCGGCCAGCACGTCGCGGTGCTCGGCCCGAGCGGCGCGGGCAAGTCGACGCTGCTCGCGCTGCTGCGCGGCGACCTTGCGCCGCAGGCGGGCGCGGTCACGCTCGGCGGCGTGCCGACGCGCGAGATCGGCCCGGGCATCGCCCGCCTCGTGGGCGTCGTCCAGCAGCGGACCTACCTCTTCCACGCGACCCTGCTCGACAACCTGCGCGTCGCCAACCCGGACGCGACCGAGGCGCAGGCGCGCGCGGCCCTGGAGCGCGTCGGCCTCGGCCCGATGCTCGCGACGCTGCCCGACGGCCTCGCCACGATGGTCGACGAGGCGGGCAGGCGCTTCTCGGGCGGCGAGCGCCACCGCGTCGCGCTCGCCCGCGTGCTGCTGCGCGACGCGCCGATCGTGCTGCTGGACGAGCCGTTCGTCAGCCTGGACCCCGTCACCGAGGCCGCCGTGCTCGACACCCTTCTCGACGTCTTCGCCGATCGCACGATCGTCCTCGTCACGCACCACCTGGCCGGCGCGTCGCGGATGGACCGCGTCGTCTTCCTGGAGGGCGGGCGCGTCGCGATGGACGGCTCCCCCGCCGGGCTCGCCGCGACCAACGAGCGCTATCGCCGGCTGCGCGCGTTCGACCTCGGGATCGCGCCTGGCGAGCGCACGCCCGACGCGCCCGCGCGCGGCTGACCGCGCG
>CACZRK010000177.1 GCA_902783515.1 uncultured Coriobacteriaceae bacterium
CGATGGTACTGCGGGGGCAGCCCCGTGGGAGAGCAGGTCGCCGCCGATCGACGAGGCCGACGAGGCCGCCGGGCCTCGCAGGGGGGGGTCGCCGCGTTCGCGGCGGCCCCCTTTTTTTCGTTTGTGGGGGCATTCTCTCTTCTTTAGTGCTGACAATGCGCGTAGCCCACGGTGACCGCATTGCCTTTCACAATCTCATGACACATGCGCCTGTTTGTCTGACGAAAAGTATTGACAGGCACGCTCTAGAGAGGCGGGGCTTACTGCGGCGCCATGTTCCCTGCAGTTGAGCAAACTGTTCTGCTAACATTACGTTAGCATAATTTGATATCAATAAATATAATAATTTGCTACATACAACTTTTGTTGACCTAAACAGACGTTATGTATCTGGTTTGATTTAATGGAGACTCTGTTAAGCGTTCAAGGCATGCACACATGCATGATCCAACGAACGTGTATCTGCTGAATTTTTAATGCCTCTACCAGCATCTTTGCCATTACGTTCGCCTGTGTCAGAAAATGACCCGCCATCCTTCTCGTTCTCAGCATGCCTCACGGCGATGTTACATTTCCCCCACCTACAGTATTCATGGGGCGCAACGTTGAAAGAAGGCATCATGGCAGCTCGGAGAGATGGCGTCGATCACTCAATCGCACGTCGCACGTACTTGTTGAACCGGATTCTGCAGGGGCTGCTCGAACAGGGCGTCGTATGCATCTCTGCCATGGCCGGCATGGGAAAGACGACGCTTCTGAACGACGTCGCATCCGCTTGGGCGGGCCGACGCGGCACGTCGTCCGTGATCGTTCGCGTTGATGCGTCTGACAGCGAGAGCAAGGCGTTCCTCTCTCAATGCGCATGCACGAACATGCAGACGTCGCAGTATTCCGCCAACCTTTCGGCTACGGTTGAGCGCGCGATCTCGGAAAGGCGGTATGGGAAGCTCAACAAGAAGTTCGTCAACACCGCCTTCTACGGCGCTCCGCTCACGAAGCTCGTCTGGTCGCATCTGGACGAGCATGCGGGCGCATGGGTGGATGCGTGTGCCCCGCAAGATGCCGACCTTGCGCAGACTGAGAAGATCGGGCCGCTCATTCTCGTGGACAACGTTCCCATCATGGACGACGAGAGCGAGATGGCGCAGTTTGCGAAAAGCGTCAGACTCTGGGTAGAGTACGGCGCGCACGTCGTGCTTGCGTCCGAGCCCTCTGCGGACATGGCGGCGAGCGCCTTTCCTGACATGCCCCATCTGAGTGGCAAGGACCTCACCGTAGACCAGGGCGAGCTGACGATCTGGGTGCAGGATCTCTGCCTTCCGCTCAGCGTTGACATGCTCGAGGTGACCAAGGGAATTCCCGCGCTTCTCGACTGCTGCAGATACCTCCTCCCGCATGAGGACCTTGCGCGCAACGGTCTGATAACCGAGCAGGCAATGACGCTCATGGAGCGCTGCATCAAGGACCCCGCCGTCATGATGGTGGAGAGGATTAAGTGGGCGTGCATTCTGCTGGGCGAGGGGAGTTTTGACGACTTGCGCGTCGTCTGCGGCAGGATCATGGATGACGACCTCGCGTACGTGGAGGCCAACTATCAGATTCTGGGCGTCGACCGGGCGACCGCGAGCTTCAAGACGGCGCCGTCCGTGGTGAAGGCGGGTGCGGGGCTGTTCACGCAGATCATTGGCAACGACGCCAAGATCGCCGTCAACTGCGTGAGCATCCTCGTGAGGCGCAAGGCATACGCGCGGGCGCACGACGTCGCTCGGCTCATGCCCGAGGGCGCGCTTGCGACGGCGATGGCACGACACCCTGACGTCTTTGCGGACCTCGCCGATGACGAGCTCTTTCGTCGCAGCGTCGCGTACACGAACAAGTTTGAGGGTCTGTACGTGCGGGAGCAGCAAAGCATCGGGAATGGCGTCGGCATCCTCGTCGCGCTGAAGAGCGGCCCGCGCGCCGTCGGCTCGCGTCGGGCGCAGGCATGGACGCGCAGCATGGTCGAGGCGGTCCAGAACTCATGGCACGCGATGCTGCCAGTGGCGGGAAGGCGCGACGCGGGCGCGGCGGCGCTTGCAAAGCACCTCACGATACTTCGCCAGGCGGTCGCGCATGCCATCGCCGGCGATCGTGCGGAGATGCGCCTCGACCGCGAGCGCGTGTGCGTGCTCACGCGCGGCAACGAGTCGCTTGCCGGGCTTGTCGCCCTGCACCACCTCGCGCTCTGCGCGATCGTGGGTGGTGACGCGCGCGACCTGGCAACGTGGCTGCGCGGCAGGCTTGACGCGATGGGACTGCGCGAGGCACTCGGCACGACGTCTGGCCCCTCCGACGGGGTCGTGACCGTCTCAGGTGCGCTCATGCGCGCCGATCTCGCCTTCATGGCCATGCTCGGAGCCGATCTCGGCACTCACGAGGGATGGCGTGAGGCGACGCAGCGCATCGAGTCCTCGCGCTCGTTTTTGGAGCGCAAGGGAATCCGGCCATTTCTGCCCGCGGTCACGGCAATGGAGTCGTTCGCGTGCCTGATGCAGGGGGAGGACGATCGCGCGCTCATGCTGCTTGACGGGTGCGAGAAGACGAATGCGGACGGCTCGCCGTCGCTGCTGGGCGCGATCATGCTGACCGCGCGGGCCCTCAGCGAGATGTGCCGAGGGAAACGCGATCTGGCGAATGTGAGCGTCACGCAGGCACGGGAGCTGTTCGCGGGCACGTCGGTCGCGCGGGGCGTCGCGTTCGCGGACGTGCTCGCGACGGTCGTTGACGGCACCTACGACTGCCTGCGCAAACGTGACGGGCGTCTTTTGGAGCTCACGCTGAGGGAGCAGTCCGAGTACCCGGTGCGCCTGCTCGCGACCGAACTCGAGCGGGCGGTGCTCAGCGTCGCCGCGCAGGACAGGGACACGGCGGCGGTGACGTTCGAGTCGTTCGGGCGTCTGAGCGACCCCATGTTCGCGCGCCTCGCGTGTCTCGTCCTGCGCGGCATTCCCGACCTGCGGGAGCGGTGCCTTGAGGTGCTGCCCGCAGACATGCGTCGCGAGCTTGAGCTCATGGAGGCGGGCGCGCGGCACGAGCCGCGGAGCCTGCCGGCAGACGTCGACGGGGGCGAGCGGCCGCTTGAGGTCTGCATGCTCGGCGAGCTGTGCATCAGGCTGCACGGGCACAGGATCGATGACGAGCGCTGGGGGAGGGAGAAGTCGCGCATCCTCTTCATGCACCTCGCGGTCGCGCCGAACCAGAGGATCTCTCGCGACCGGGCCTCGCGCCTCCTATGGCCGGCGAGCGACCCGAGCGTGCAGCGAGGCAACCTCTCGGCCGTGCTCTCCACGATCCGTCGCGTGCTCGGCCAGTGCCATGGCGGTCCGTCGTATCTGCTGACGAGCGGGAACGACATCAGCCTCAACTCAAGCCTCGTCGCGGTGGATGTGGAGGCGTTCGAGCGCGAGGCGCGGACCCTGCTCGCCTCGGGCGACGACGCGGACCCGATGGAGAAGCTCGAGCGCTACGGCGCACTTCAGCAGACGTTCGGGAGCGGCCTCGTGTCCTCGCTGCTGCCGCGCGACGACGTCTGGGCGCGGCGGGCGCGAGGGCTGAGCGCGGTGTTCGCCGACTGCATGATTGACGCGGCGCGGCTGAGCGTGAGCTGTGACCGCAGACCGCTCGCCCGACGGTTCGCGCGTGCCGCCTGTGACGTGCGCCCGACCTCGCCCCATGCGCTCGCGGTACTGCTCGCAAGCGAGGGCGACCAGGCGGACTCGATCGAGTCGCTGATCGCCGACGTGGTTGACGGGCGCATGGCGCAGCCCCTGCCGACGCCCGAGGCGCATGACGCGTCGGAGCCGACGGTCGAGGCCGCGGCAGGCGGCGTCCCGACGGGATCCGACAGGGCGGCGACGGTGGTCGTCACGGACGGGACGCCTGTGGCGTAGCGGCGGCATGCGCCAAGAGCGTGGGTCCGGGGCATGGGCGGGGTGCTCGAGGCGGCTATGCTCTTTATCCGGCAATGCCTCGTGCGGGGGTTCGGGTGCGTTTGGGGCGTGGTGGTCCTGTGGTACATTCTGATCTGAATGCGGCAAGCCTCGTGGCTGACGGACGCCAGCCGCCTACATGCTAAGGACAATATGGCAAACATATTCACGAAGCTTCTCTCCCTTGGCGCTGACAAGGACCTGAAGCGGTTCCAGAAGACGGCTGCACGCGTCAACGAGATCGAGCCGACCTATACCGCGATGAGCGACGAGGAGCTCGCCGCGCAGACGCCGCTCTTCCGCGAGCGCAGCGACAACGGCGAGTCCCTTGACGACATGCTGCCCGAGGCGTTCGCGGTCTGCCGTGAGATGTCGCGTCGCGTCATGGGCATGCGCCACTTTGACGTGCAGGTCATTGGTGCCATCGCGCTGCACGAAGGCATGATCGCCGAGATGAAGACGGGCGAGGGCAAGACGCTCGTCGCCACGCTCGCCGCCTATCTCAACGCGCTCTCGGGTAAGGGCGTTCACGTGGTCACGGTGAACGACTACCTGGCGCGCCGCGACAGCGAGTGGATGGGGAAGCTCTACCATGCGCTTGGCCTCAAGGTCGGCCTGCTGCAGAACGGCATGCCGCTCGGTGACAAGAAGCCTGCGTACGAGGCGGACATCACGTATGGCACGAACTCGGAGTTCGGCTTTGACTACCTGCGCGACAACATGGTGTCGCGCGCCGAGGACCGCGTGCAGCGCGGGCACGCCTTCGCCATCGTGGACGAGGTCGACTCGATCCTGATCGACGAGGCGCGCACGCCGCTCATCATCTCTGGCGCCGGCACGCGCTCCACCGACACCTACAAGAAGTTCGCGCGCGCGGTCCGCGGCCTGCGCGAGGGCGTGGACTTTGAGATGGACGAGGCGAAGAAGCAGATCACCGCCACCGACGCCGGCCTGCGCAAGGTCGAGACCCTCGTCGGCATCGACAACATCTACGACGACATGTCGGGCCAGCTCGCGAGCCACCTGCAGCAGGCCCTGCGCGCCGAGTACCTGTACCACCGCGACAAGGACTACGTGATCCAGGACGGCGAGGTCAAGATCGTCGACGAGTTCACGGGCCGCATCATGGAGGGGCGCCGTTGGTCCGAGGGCCTGCACCAGGCCGTGGAGGCCAAGGAGGGCGTGCAGGTTCGCGAGGAGAACCAGACGCTGGCGACCATCACCCTGCAGAACTACTTCCGCCTGTACGACAAGCTCTCGGGCATGACCGGCACGGCGCTCACCGAGGACGCGGAGTTCCGGGAGATCTACAAGCTGCCCGTCCAGCCGATCCCGCCGAACAAGCCCGTGATCCGCGAGGATCGCGACGACCTCGTGTACCGCACGATCGACGCGAAGTTCAACGCGGTCGTGGAGGACGTCATCGAGCGGCACGCCAAGGGGCAGCCCGTGCTGGTGGGCACCGTCTCCATCGAGAGCTCGGAGCACCTGTCGCGCCTGCTGGACAAGCGCGGCATCAAGCACGAGGTCCTGAACGCGAAGCACCACGAGCGCGAGGCCGCCATCGTCGCGCAGGCGGGCCGCTACGGCGCCGTCACGATCGCCACGAACATGGCCGGCCGCGGCACGGACATCCTGCTGGGCGGCAATCCCGAGTTCCTCTCGCGCGACCTGCTGCTGAAGGACGGCGTCGTGCCCGAGGAGGCGACCGAGGAGCAGAAGGCGGACGCGCTCGCCCGCGCCAAGCAGACGTGCGCCAAGGAGAAGGAGCTCGTGCGCGCCGCCGGCGGCCTCTGCGTGATCGGCACCGAGCGCCATGAGTCGCGCCGCATCGACAACCAGCTGCGCGGCCGTTCCGGTCGTCAGGGCGACCCCGGCTGCACCCAGTTCTACCTGTCGCTCGAGGACGACCTCATGCGGCTGTTCGGCGCCGACAAGATGGACAAGATCAGCGCCCTCATGCAGCGCATGAACATGCCCGACGACCTGCCGATCCAGGCGAAGCTCGTCACGCGGTCCGTGGAGAGCGCGCAGCGCAAGGTTGAGGACATGAACTTCGCCGCGCGCAAGCAGGTCCTCGAGTACGACGACGTCATGAACCGGCAGCGCCAGACCATCTACGAGGAGCGCGACCGCATCCTTGACGGCAAGGACCTCACCGAGCACGTGGATGACGTCATGCGCGACACGGTCGCGCGCGCCGTCGCCGACCACATCCCCGACCGCGCACCGGTGGAGGAGTGGGACCTCAAGGGCCTGCGCGACTGGATCGTCGGCCTGACCGGCGTCCAGGACCCGACGGTCGACCTGACGCCCGAGGGCGTGGGCGAGAAGGACCCGCAGGACGTTGAGGACGAGGTCTACGACTTCGTGCACGGCGTCTACGAGGAGAAGGCCGCGAGCCTGGACAAGCTCATGAAGATCCTGGAGCGCCAGGTCATGCTCCGCGTGATCGACACCCGCTGGATCAACTACCTGCAGGACATGGACTACCTGAAGGCGGGCATCTTCCTGCGCGGCTACGGCCAGCGCGACCCGCTCGTGGAGTACAAGGAGGAGGCGTACCGCGCCTTCGGCGAGCTCGTGAGCACGATGTACGAGGACTTCCTGCGCACGCTGCTGCACATCGAGCTCACGAAGGCCCACCCGACGCCGATGCCCGCCGGCTCCCCGTTCGCGCGCGCGACGTTCTCGGGCCCCGCGGACGTGGACGGCGACCAGGGGAACCGCCTGCGTCCGCCCGCCGCGGCGGGCGCGCGTCGTCCCGCCGGCGGCGCGCAGGACCCGACCGCCAGGCCCACGACGTACGTCAAGAGCGAGCATGACCCCTATGCGGGCGTCGGCCGCAACGACCCCTGCCCCTGCGGCAGCGGCAAGAAGTTCAAGAACTGTCACGGAAGGAACCGAGCCTAATGCCAGTCGAGTCCCATGACGAGCAGATTGCGGCGCTGAAGGCGCGCCTCCAGGAGGTGCGGCGCTACCTGACGATCGACCTGAAGCGGCATCAGCAGGCGGAGCTGGAGCACGAGTCCGCAAAGCCCGGCTTCTGGGATGACCCGCAGGCGGCGCAGGCCGTGATGACCCGCATCGCAGGCCTCAGGGATGACATCCAGGCGTACGACGCGGCGGTGGCGCAGCTCGGCGACGCCGAGAGCGCCGAGGAGCTGGCGCAGGAGGCCGACGACGAGGAGACCGCGGCGTACGCGGCGGAGCTCATCGACGACCTCGCCGGCAAGCTGGACGAGCTGGAGCTCGCGAGCTGGTTCACGGGGCAGTTCGACCACGGCGACGCGATCGTGACGATCAAGCCGGGGCAGGGCGGCCTGGAGGCCCAGGACTGGACCGAGATGCTCTTCAGGATGTACCTGAAGTACTGCGAGCGGCGCGGCTGGAAGGTCACGGTCAACGACGCGCCCGTGAGCGAGGTCATCGGCATCGACCGCGCGACGTTCACGGTGAGCGGCAGGAACGCCTACGGCATGCTCTCGGCCGAGGCGGGGGTGCACCGCCTGGTGCGCATCTCGCCGACGGACGACAAGAAGCGTCGGCAGACGTCGTTTGCCGGCGTGGAGGTCCTGCCGGTCCTGCCCGACGACATAGAGGTGGAGATCAACCCCGCGGACCTGCGCATCGACGTGTACCACGCGTCCGGCCCCGGCGGCCAGGGCGTCAACACGACCGACTCGGCCGTGCGCATCACGCACGCGCCGACCGGCACGGTCGTCACCTGCCAGAACGAGCGCAGCCAGCTGCAGAACAAGGCGACCGCCATGCAGATCCTCCGCTCGCGGCTCTATGAGCTTGAGCGCGAGAAGCGCGCGCAGCAGATCGACGAGCTGCGCGGGCCGAAGCGCGACATCTCGTTCGGCAACCAGATCCGCAGCTACGTGCTCTATCCGTACCAGATGATCAAGGACCTGCGCAGCGGGCACGAGACGAGCAACGTCGACGCGGTCCTGTCCGAGGGCGACCTTGACCCGTTCGTCATCGCCTACCATCGCTGGCGGGTGCTGAACGAGAGCGAGGCCCAGCCCGCCCAGGAGGCGTAGGCGATGCTCGCGCGCGTTCGCGGGATTCTCCCCAAGGGTCACCATCTGAGGGCACGGGGGCGCGACTACGCGACCATCGCGCTCGGCACGCTGCTGACGGCCGTCGCGCTCGACTGCTTCCTGGTGCCCGGCCAGCTCGCGGCGGGCGGCGCGTCCGGCCTCGCGACGATCGTCTACTACCTGAGCGAGCGGACGCTGGGGTACGCGATCCCCGTCGGCGTCCAGACGTTCGTGATGAACGCGCTGCTCATGATCCCGGTGTTCCGAGCCGGCGGGCTGCGCTACGCCGCGCGCACGGTGTTCGGCATCGTGACGCTGTCGCTGTTCACGGACGCGCTCGCGCCGGTGCTGCCGCCGCTCGCCGGCGACGAGGCCATGCTCACCGCCGTGTGGGGCGGCCTGGTCTCGGGGCTCGGCCTGGGCATCGCGTTTCGCGTCGGCGGCAACACGGGCGGCACGGACATCGTGGCGCAGCTGCTCGCGCGGCGCACGTCGATCTCGGTCGGCAGCTGGATGCTCATCGTGGACTCGGCGATCGTCATCGCGTCGGTGCCGCTCTTCACGGTGAAGAACGCCCTGTGCGCGGCGATCACGATCCTGATCACGAGCATCGTCATAGACTACGTGAGCGACGGGCCCTCCACCGAGCGCGCGGCGTGGATCATCAGCGCGCGTCATCGGGAGATATCCGCCGCGGTGATGACGGACCTCGGGCGCGGCTGCACGCTCTTCACCGCGCAGGGCGGCTACACGGGCGAGTCGCGGCCGGTGCTCTTCGTGATACTTTCGCGAAGGGAGATAGGCGATCTCAAACGGATCATCGGCGCGATTGACCGTGATGCGATAGTGGCGATATCGGACATGCACGAGACGTTTGGCGAGGGATTCAAGGAGATGGGAGTCCAATGACGCGAATGGACAGGGCGGCGTTCGACGCTCGGCGGGTGCGTGCTGCCGCGACGCAGATGCGCAGGGACATCGTGAGCATGCTGGAGCAGGCGGGCAGCGGCCACCCGGGCGGATCGCTCTCCGCGACGGACATCGTCGCGACGCTGTACTTCGGCGGCGTGCTGCGCTATGACCCGGAGGACCCGCAGGACCCGACGCGTGACCGCTTCATCCTCTCCAAGGGTCACGCCGCCCCGGCGCTGTACGCGGCGCTGGCGCAGGCGGGCTACTTCCCGCACGAGTGGCTTGGCACGCTGCGCAAGCTCGGCTCGCACCTGCAGGGGCACCCGGACATGCGCAAGTGCCCGGGCGTGGAGGTCTCCACGGGCTCGCTGGGCCAGGGCCTCGCGATCGGCGCGGGCATGGCGCTCGGCATGGCGCGCGACGACCGCGACGCGGGCGTGCCCGCCGCCGACGCGCGCCGCGTGTACGTGCTGATGGGCGACGGCGAGCTGCAGGAGGGTGAGGTCTGGGAGGCCGCGATGTTCGCGGCGAGCCGGCGGCTCGCGAACCTCGTCGCTATCGTCGATAACAACAACCTGCAGATCGACGGGCACCTGAACGAGGTCGTGAGCCTGGGCGACGTCTGCGCCAAGTTCGCCGCGTTCGGCTGGCACGTGCTTGAGGTAGCCGACGGCAACGACGCCGCGCAGGTGCGCGACGCCCTGGACATGGCCGCCGCGTGGCAGCAGGGCCCCGTGGCAATCGTCGCGCACACGGTGAAGGGCAAGGGCGTCTCCTTCATGGAGGACCAGGTCGGCTGGCACGGCAAGGCGCCGAGCGCCGAGCAGCTTGCCGAGGCGCTCGCCGAGATTGACGCGGCATCCGAAGGGGAGGGCCGATAATGGCTGACACGCAGCAGGAGCGCGCGCCCCGCGCGACGCGCGAGGCATACGGGGAGACGCTCGTCGAGCTTGCGAAGGAGGGGCTGCCGGTCGTCGCTGTTGACGCCGACCTTGCCGGCTCCACGACCACGAAGAAGCTCGGCGCCTACGACCCGGAGCGCCTGGTGGACGTGGGCATCGCCGAGCAGGACATGATCGGCGTGGCGGCGGGCCTGTCGCTCACCGGCCGCATTGCGTACACGGGGTCGTTCGCCGTCTTCGGCACCGGCCGCTGCTACGACCAGATCCGCAACACCGTGTGCTACGGCAGGCTGAACGTGAAGGTCTGCCCGACGCACGCCGGCCTCTCGGTGGGGC
>CACZRK010000178.1 GCA_902783515.1 uncultured Coriobacteriaceae bacterium
ACGGCGGGGCTCGCCTCCCCCACGCGACAGCCCGTCATCTCGAGCCCCGGGAACTCGCGGCCCATGATGCTGACGAGCATGCAGAGCGACCCGAGCTTGTCCGTCCACCACGACCGCGTGTCCAGCTGCTTGGCGTGCGCGCGGTCAACCACGTGCTCCGGGTAGTAGACGAGCGTCACAAGCTTGTCGATCGCCTCGGGCGAACCCGCGCCGGCCAGCACGCGCTCCACAACGGCGCGCACCTCGCCGGAGCGCGTGCGCACCAGGTGCGTGAAGGCCGCCGCCTCGCCGTGGATGTCCGACACGAA
This sequence comes from uncultured Coriobacteriaceae bacterium, assembly GCA_902783515.1. Taxonomy (GTDB): domain Bacteria; phylum Actinomycetota; class Coriobacteriia; order Coriobacteriales; family UMGS124; genus CAIFEU01. Next base: position 309 of record CACZRK010000178.1, read on the forward strand.
GTGCTCCGGCCGTGGGGGCAGGCTCTGCGCGCCGCTCCCCAGCACCGCGTCGCCGATCGCGTCGCGCGTCGCCGTGACGTCGTCCTCGTTCGAGCTGTTGGTCATCAGTGTCTCCTGACTCTTGCGTCATGCGGGCCGCGCACGCCCCGACGGTCGAGGCGTAGCGAGCGACCCGTGGGGCCTATCCACGCGCGACGATCCGCGCGAGCGCCGCGCCGACCGCGACGGCGGCCATGCACAGGACGAGCGTCCCCGCCGCGTAGCCGACGGCGAGCGCCTGCTGCCCGCCCTCGTAGAGCGTGAGCGTCTCGTTGGAGAACGAGCTCATCGTCGTGAAGCCGCCGAGCACGCCCGTCACGAGGAACAGCGCGAGGCGGGGGCGCGCGGGGACGATGGAGGCGAGCGTCGGCGCGAGAAAGCCGATCACGAGGCAGCCGAGCACGTTGACCGCGAGCGTCCCGAGCGGCAGCGACCCCGCGAACGCAAGGCCGCCGGCAAGGCGCGTGACCAGCGAGCTCAGCAGGTAGCGGCAGGCCGCCCCGATCCCGCCGCCCAGCGCGACGGCAAGCACGTTGACCGCCATCAGCGACGCGCCTCCCTTCCCGCGCCGCCCGCGTCCCGTGCGGGCCGTGACGACGTCGATGAGGTCGTGCGCGCGGCGTCACCCGCGCCGGCTGCGCCATCGGGGGCCGACGCGGCGGCCGTCTCGCGCGCGGCGTCCACGATCGCCGTGGCACGCGAGACGACGCCCGGCACGTAGGCGCGGGCGACGCCCATCGCCGACCCGGCGATCGTGGAGACCCTGCCCATGGCGGCCGGGGCCTTCTCGCGCAGCGCGTCCGCCGCCTTCTCGACGCCCGCCGCGAGCTCCTCGGGCGTCGGCGCGACCTGCCGGGCCACCTTCATGACCTCGTCGGCGGCCGCGCGCTTGACCTCGTCGGGCAGGACCCGGTTCGCGACGTCAAGCGCGCGGGCGACGCCCCTGACCACACCCATGGCAACCTCCTCGTGTCGCGTCGCGTCCGCCTTCGCGCGACGACCCTCGCTGGCACCAGCCTAGCAGACGCGCGGGCATGGCGCCCCCGACGACGGGCCGACGCGCGCGGAACGACAGAGGGGGCGCCCCCGCTCGCGCGGGAACGCCCCCTCTCGTCACGTCATGTGGCTCGCGGCTCGCCCGGGCGAGCCCGCGCGGCACCTGCTACTCGGCGGCAGGAGCCTCGGCCTCGGCGGCCTCCTCGGCGGCAGGGGCCTCGGCAGCGGCCTTCTCGGCCTCAGCGGCGGCCTTGGCAGCCTCGGCCTCGGCCTTGGCTGCGTACTCGGCGGCACGCTTGGCCTTCTCGGCCTTCTTGGCCTCGCGCTCGGCCTTGGCGGCCTCGGCGGCGGCGGCCTTCTCGGCGGCCTTGGCGGCCTTGGCCTCCTCGGCCTTCTTCAGAGCGGCGCTCGCGGCGCTGCCGAACTTGTCGGAGAAGCGCTGGACGCGGCCGCCGGTGTCAACGAACTTCTGCTGGCCCGTGTAGAACGGGTGGCACTCGTTGCAAAGCTCGACGATGATCTCGGGCTTCGTGGAGCGCGTCTTGAACGTGTTGCCGCACGTGCAGCGCACGGTGCACTCCACGTACTCGGGGTGGATACCCTGCTTCATGGTGTCTCCTCACTGGGTGTCGAAGGTGCCTTGGTTCCGACCAAGGCCGGCAAGAAATGCATGATAGCACGCATCGCGTCGTGGCGCGCGGCACTGCGATGCGTGCGCAGTGCTCACACAATCACGGCGCGGCGCGCGCGGCGGCGCCGCTAGTGCATCCACCCCATCTCCCACCTGGCCATCTCGTACGCGAGGCTGCCCGCGTTCGCGACGCTGACCAGGAGCATCAGCACGCACCCCAGCACGACGACGCCCAGCACGAGCCCCGCGATCGCCATGCCGTGCCCCGGCACGCCGTGTGGGTTGTGCCGGAACGCGGAGGGGACGAACAGCAGGGCGAGCAGCGCGCAGAGCGACGCAAGCCACAGGTTTCCCTCAAGCAGCACGACGGCGGCCGCGATGCCCAGCGTCATCGACGCCGTCGAGAGGCTCGTACTCGCGGTCGCCTCCCGCTCCTCGCGGTCATTCCCCGCCGCGTCGTCGCGGCCACGCTCGTCCATCGCCGTCATCTCGTCGTCATCCTCCTCGTCAGGTGCCTCTCTGTCATCACGACGCCGGCAGCCGCATGCGCGCCCGCGCCGGCGCCCCCGCTCACGCGTCCCAGGCTCCGAGCGCTCGCTCCAGCAC
>CACZRK010000179.1 GCA_902783515.1 uncultured Coriobacteriaceae bacterium
CGCCACCGCGCAGGCGACCAGGGCGGGGACGGCCCATTCGAGCGACGCGCGTCCGCGAGCCGCCCGCAGGAGCGCGAGGGTCGCCGGGCCGAGCACGCACGCCGCGCCGATGACCCACAGCGCCCACGGCGCGCCGTCGGTCAGCGGCTCGCTTGGCAGCATGTGACGCCGGGCGGCGGTGACAACGAGCAGGACACCGGAGACGAGCGCGGCGGCGGACGCCCACGCGGGCAGGGCGCCGTCGGACGAGCGGCTGCGGGCGACCAGCGCCACGACCGCGACGACGACGGCGAGGACCGCCGCGTAGAGCTGCTGGGTGATTGCCGAGGCCGGGTTCGCCAGCAGGTGGAACACCCGCTCCGGGTGCGGCATGCCCGTCACGGCAACGGCGAGCGCGACGAGCGCGAGGGCTCCCGCCAGCGCGGTCGACGGCACGGCCGCGGGGCGGTCCTCCCCTCGCAGGGAGAGGACCGCCCCGGTCACCAGCAGGCCCGCGGACCAGGTCGCGCACAGGACGAGGAGCGTCGAAGTCCACGCAGCCGCCATGATCACATCTTCACCTCTCCGTCCTGCCAGGCGATGCGCCGCAGGATGAAGGCGCTCTGCGGGCCGTTGCCCTCGTCAGGCAGGTGATAGACGTCGGTCGCGGGGTCAAAGTCCTCGATGAAGTCGCCGAGCGTCTCGCCGCGCGCGCCCCGGAAGCTCTCGATACCCTCGTCAAGGTCGCCGTACCAGCGCGCCATGCCGCCGCACTGGGTGACGCACTGGGGCAGGCCGCCGTTGTCCGTGAGCTGCGGGCACAGCGTGCACTTCATGGCGACACCCGCGTCCTCGTCCACGTAGCGGCAGTCGTAGGGGCAGGCGCTCACGCAGGCGCCGCAGCCGATACACTGCTCCTTGTCGATCTGAACGGTGCCGTCGGCCGTCTTCTGGGACGCGCCGGTAGGGCAAACGGACACGCACGCCGGGCTCGCGCAGTGCTGGCAGCTGACCGGCAGGAAGTACATGTCCACGTCCGGGAAGTTGCCGCCCGCCTCGCGGGGGAACGGCCCCTGGCGCAGGACCTTCACCCAGTACTTGCCAATCGTGACGTCGTTGGCAACCTTGCACGCGACGGTGCAGCCCAGGCACCCCACGCAGCGGTTCAGGTCGGTGACGATAACCTTCTGAGTCATGTCCTTACGCCTCGTTTCGGATCTCGTAGTTCGGCAGCCATTCCTTCAGGCGCGGGTCGTCGGAGCTGTGGATGATCTCCGTGCCGTCCTCGCCGCACGGGATGACATCGCCGAACGGGCAGTTGTCGGGCGTCGCCTTGTAGACCTTCACGTTATACGCACGCAGGTTCGACGCGCCGCAGATCGGGTCCTGATTCTCGCCGGTCACCAAGCAATTCACGTTGCACAGATCGTAGCCGCCGCCCGCCTGGTCAAGCTCCGGGAACCACCACTGGTGCTCGCAGTTGATGACGCCGCGGTCAATGCCGTAGTACAGGTCCACGACCTGCCGGATCTTGCCCTCAGGACTCTCGATCCACACCCAGTCGCCCTGCTGGACGTCCAGCTCCTCGGCATCGGCAGGGTTGATCTCCACGCGCGGGACGGGCCACAGCTCACGGCACCACGGTAGCTGCCGGTGCTCGGAGTGGAAATACACCGGAATGCGGCGGCCGGTGGTCATCAGGAACGGGTACTCCTCAGTGACTCCGGGATCGGCAAGTTCAGTGCGCGGCGCAGGCTCCCAGGTGGGCACATTGAACTTGCCGCTTGGCTCGTAGGTCTCCATGACCGTGCTCCACAGCTCCTGCTTGCGCGTGGGCGTGGAGAAGCCACGCATGGGGTTGCCGGCGGGGGTGACGAGATCTTCAGAGCTCAGCATGCCCGTCTCGTAGCGGCGGTAGGTGCCCCAACCTTCGGGGTTGATGGCCTTGCAATCCCACCAACCGTGCTTCTGGAAGGCGTCCTTGTACTCCTGCCAAGTGAGGCCGGTCTTCGCCACCGTGCGGTCGTAGAGCTGGTCGACCGTCGGCCACGTGGCGCCTTCAGGCAGGCCGAACTCAAACGGGTCATCGGCGTAGGGTACGCCCATTGCCTTGTACACGTCAGTAACGATCTGTACATCAAAGCGGCAGTCAGCGGGCGGCTCGATACAGCGGCAGTTCGCGCCCTGTGCGCCTGTGGCACCCTGGGACAGGCGCGGGCAGTCGACCTCAAGCCAGTGGCACACCGGCAAGACGATGTCGGCGGCGCCGACCGTCGGGGTCTTCCACAGGTCCTGGACCACGAAGAAGTCCAGAGAATTGAGCGCCTGCCAGTACTTGAGCGAGTTGCCCTGGTTCATGAAGCCGGACGCCTCGCACAGACCGCCGCGCACCGGGTAGGGATTGCCGGTGAGCATGGCGTCGGCGATGGCGTTGGCGTCGGCCCACTGCTGCCACCAACCGAGCGTCGGGATCTTGTCGACGCCGCAGATCTTGTCGGTCCACAGGCTCCAGTCGATGCCCTCCGAGTGCCCCGAGCTGATAGTCGGCTGCGCGTCATCAACGCCGCGGTACAGTCCAAGGCTCGGCCCGCGCATGCCGGCGGGCGTGTCCATGTTGCCGGTGATGCCACACAGGTTGTCGAACGCACGGTTGTTCTGAATGGCGTTGCAGGCGTGCTCCGCGGCGAGCATGTACTGCAGGCCGCCGTTGCCATAGCCGGTGGAGGGGTCAATCGGCGTCGCCCAGGTCAGGCAGGCGCGCTCGATGTCCTCGGCCTTCACGCCGCAGATCTCAGCCGTAGTGTCCAGGTCGTACTTCGCGGCCTCAGCCTTGTAGAACTCCCAGACCGGCTTGGCCTTGTAGCCCATGCCGTCGGCGAGCGTGACGTCGAACTCGCCCTCCAGCGCCGGGTCGATCTCAGGGTCGAACGGGCTCTCCTTGGCGATGCGTCCGGGCACGGTGCCCTTGGGGAGGTTTGGCTGGGGGCTGTCGTAGAACTTGTCCCATACCTCGTCGGCTTCGCCCTCCCACAGGCCGGTCTCGGTGTCGAAGTAGGTGAGATGGCCGGACTCGTCATTGCCGTGCAGCGGGTGGGCATCGTCGGTGCCGGCGAGGGCGTCCCACACCATGAAGCGTGCAGGGCTGCCGCCCTTCTTGAGGTCGCTCTCCTTGAGCAGGCGCGTCCTCATGGTCTTGCCGTCGGTCCACCCGATCTTGTGCACGATCGTCGGGCCGTCGGAGGGCTCCATGTCGGGCACGACGAGGAACGGCGCATCGGTCCAGCGCTTGACGTAGAGGTCCTTGTACAGGTGATGCTGGATGACGAGGTTCGTCCAGCACAGGGCCATCGCGCCGTCGGTGCCGGGCTTGAGGTACATGTGGATGTCCGCCTCGTGGCCGAGGTTCGTCAGGCGCGGGTCCACCGTGATGTAGGTGTCGGCACGCGTCGCGATGTCCACGGTCGTGCGGCAGCTCTCGTCGTAGTTGGAGATCTCCGACGCGCCGCCCCAGGCGACGAAGACGCGCGGGCGGTCGCCGGTGGCCATCCAGGACTGCGCAAACTCGGAGACCATCTCGGTGGCCATGTGGCGCGGGCCCTTGCAGATCTGCCAGGCGGTCACCGCGTTCGGCGAGCCGACGAGCTGCAGCCAGGCGGCGTAGGCGTGCTGCGTCCAGATGCGGCTCGTGCCGCCCATGAAGAACATGGACTCGCCGCCGTACTTGTCCTTGAGCTCCTGGAACTTCTCGGCGATGGTCGAGATTGCCTCGTCCCAGCCGATGCGCACCCAGCCCGGGTCGCTCGAGCCCTTGGGGTTCGTGCGCTTCATCGGGTGGTACAGGCGGTTAGGGTGGTAGGCCGCCTGGATGGAGGCCTGGCTCTTGGTGCAGCAGTTACCCATCGAGTGGGACGCGGTCTCGGCGTCGCCCTCTACCCTGATAGCACGGCCGTCCTTCACGGTAACGATGACGCCGCACTCGTTCTTGCCGCAGGCGCGGCAGCACGTGCGCACGAGCTTCACGCCGTCGCCCTTGTCGCCCATCGTAGTTTGCGCGAGCTCGTTCTCCAGCGGCAGCTCCCCGGCGTACTCCTCGTCGCCGGCTGCGGAGCCATCCTTCGCGAGCGCCGACAGCGGCGAAGTCGCAAACGCGGCGGTTGCGGTGGCAATCGCGGCCAGCTTGCTGAACGCGCGACGCGTCATGCTCAGCTTGCTCATGATCCTCCCTTTCAGTCTTGAACTCTCCCCTGCGAACCCTCGTGGGCGCGGCTCCCAGGCCGTACCCGCGACGGTGACGCGGTGCAGATGATGCGCGGGCGACCGGACATTCGCGACGTCCGTCCATATGGTTGCGTGATATGGTTCTGCATGCACGGCCGTCTGCCGGCGCCCTGGGCGACAGCGCGCGGCTACGTTGATCTGTAGCACCGCCTGGCCGCCCCCATATGGCCGTATGGGAGCGACGGCCTCGCGGGACAGGGGGGGCGCGTGACGAGTTCAGAGAAACTGGCTGCCAAGGCACCAGACGTGCGCGGCACGGCGGAGCGCGACCCTGGCAACGCTCCAGGCACCGTCGGCCTGCGATCCGATCTCGCAGGCTATGCACTTCACCTCTCGTGGATCTGTCTACTCTTCTACAACGTGGCGCCCAATGCCATCGGCGCGATGCAGACGATTAGCTCGCCGGTCGACCCGCTGTACATGATCTCGATGCTCGCCATGTGCCTCACGCTCGCGGTGGGGATCGCCACGCTCAAGCCGTTCATGCGCGTCGCCGAGAGCCGCGTCGGGACGCTGGTTGCCCCCGTCGTCACGGCGGTCGGGACGCTCGCCTACTGCGTGGAACTCGCCGGCCATGCGCCCTCGTTTGGGATGCTCGCAATCGGCGGCGTCCTGACAGGCTTCGGCTCGGCCGTCATGGCTGCGCGTTGGGCGTCGGTCCTCGGCGCGGCAAGCTCGCGTGCCTTCGTCGCCAATCTCCCCGTTATGCTGACTGTCACCGCGCTGCTCTGCATGACGACCTCGTACCTGCCGGACGTCATCACCTATGCCGTGGTCACGTTGCTTCCGCTCGCAGCTGGCGTCTGGCTCCAGTATGCGCGCACGTGCCAGCGCCGTCGCGAGAGACGGCCCGCGGCAACGATGGCTACCAGCGCACGGGCGACGCACGGGCGACGCACAGCGCTCCTCGCGCTGCTGGCGCTCTTTGTTGCGCTGCTTGGATTCACCTCGGGCGGCCTGCCGCGGTTCGCCAGCGCATCACCCGCACTCGCGCAGTGTGACCTCGTCTTTTACCTCGTGGCCACCGTCCTCATGCTCGGTTTCGTAGGCACGCTCATGTTCCTTGACGATCGCCGCGACCTCGTTCCCCTGTTCGTGGTGCCGATCGCCTTGCTCGTCGCGTTCGCGCTGCCGTTCTCGCGTTACGTCACCGGAAGCGCGATCGACTCGACCTATTCGGTCGGGCAGGCGTCCTTCGAGCTCATGCTAATGTTCGGATCCGTCCTGTTCGCCCTGCTGCTCGACTTCTCCCCCGCCCGCACATACATGGTCGCGCGCGTGGCGCTCGCGCTGTCGGATGTCGCCGGCTCGGGCGTCGCCGCCGCCTTGATGGCCAGCCCGGACGTGGTCGTGGGCATCCAGGCGGCCAGTGTCGCGCTGCTCGTCGCCTCCGAGCTCGTGATCGTTGCGCTCGTGGCGTTCTACCTCGTCGAACACGGACGTCGTCCGTCGCGACCACGGGAGTGCACCGCGGGTGGCGCGGCACGCGATGTCGTCGCAGCACGCGACACGCCCGCCAGCGAGGCGCATGCCGCGTATCTGACGCAGGCCACCGGCGCGGGCAGGGCCAACCACATCGACGGGACGAACGACCTCACCGACACCCCCGCCGCGGCGGCCGCAGACGTCGTCACACGGCTCGCGGACGAGCACGACCTCTCCCCGCGCGAGCGTGACGTACTTGGCCTGCTCGTGCTCGGCAGGACATCAGCGCGGATCCAAGACGAGCTGTGCATCTCCAAGGGCACGCTGAACTACCACATGCGCAACATCTACGCCAAGCTTGGTGTGCATTCCCGTCAAGAGCTCCTGCTCATGGCGCTGGGGTCACCCGTCGGCAGTGACCGCGAGGACGCGTAGCAACAGTCCGCCGCGCGTGGGCGTCGCACCGAGTGCAGGCATTAGGCGTGCCACGCGCACGCGGCACGACGCGAGGCACATGACTGGTGCGGCCGTGCGCAGCGCGAGGCGGACAACCTAGCGCAAGACGCATACATAACGCGTCCATCGCAAGTCAATCGCAACAGATCTCCAGCTCAGCGCACCCATATGCGCAAAACCGTGCATCCGTACGGGACGCGTATCGTTGCTAGTGGCCACCGTCGCCCGTACAGTGCGAGACACATCACAACTTGACACGACGACGGGCAACACATGACGGCCGGGCGCAGGGCGCGCCAGGCCGCAGGGCACGCGCCGTCGAAACCAAACAAGGAGGCGCGCATGAGCGAGACAACCATGAGGCAGACCGACGATGACAGGGACGACGCAATGGCAATGGCGATGGCGACGACGGCCGAGCGGATGGCCAAGGTGGCCGCACCGATCACGGCAGCCGAGGCGACTGCGCCCGCGACGGCAGGGGCGCCGGACGGCATGGCGTCGCCCGCCGAGGCCGCCGAGGGGCAGGACCCGGCGGAGGCGATCCGCTCCCTGCTCGGGCACATGGCGGCGCGGCGCGAGGTCCTGCTCGGTATCGTCGACTTCTGTCGCGAGCCCAGGACCGTCGCCGACGTGGAGGCGCGCGTGCGCGAGCTGCAGGCGCGCAACGTCTCCGTCTACTCCGCTGCGGCGCTGTGCGCCATGCTCGAGGAGGCCGGCGCGCTCGTGCGCGAGTCGGGCGGCGAGCGCATCACCGGCGAGCGGCAGTTCGCGCCGAACGTGGAGGTCGTCGACGGCGTCGAGTACCTCAGGCCGCGCCGCATGCCCGCGACCACCTGGCTGGCCACCGAGGCGGGGACGCGCGTCCTAGGCGAGGACGACCCGCTGAGCCGATTCCGCGCCATGATCGACGAGGAGCGCGTCTACATGCCGATCTACCTGCGTGTCCTTGAGCTGTGTGACCGAGACAACGGCGCGAGCGCCAAGGAGCTCGGCGAGGCCGTCGACCACGAGCCGCTCGTGCAGAACCCCCGGCTGTTCGCCCAGCACTTCGTGGAGCGCCTGGAGCGCTGCGACGTCCTGTCGTGGGACGGCGGCTGGCGCGTGACGGATCTCGGGCGCGGCGCCCGCGAGGAGCTCGCCCTCATGGTGGCGGACCGCTAGCGTGGCGTCAGATCGTAAGGCCGTGTGACGATACGGGCGGCACCCTCGCACGCCACCGTCGTCCCCACCCCGTCGCCCTCCCATTCCGTAGTCCCCACCCTGCCGCCACCATCACGACGCGCAACGGCGCGCCGACTCGGCGCGCACGACCAAGGAGCACATCATCATGACTACGTCCAAAACGTCCCGCACCCCGCGCGCGACGAGTGTACGCGACCCCCATACGCCCGCTGCGCGTCTCGACACCACACCCAACCCGGCGGCGGTCGCGCAGCTCACGCCCACGCCCGAGCTGCTCGCGGAGCTGGAGGCGGCCGTGCCCGCGCAGCGCTGCGTGACCGATGAGCCCGAGCTCGCGCTGCCACCTCTGGACGCCGAGGCTCGAACCGAGCTCGCCGACGTCATGGCCGGGCGCGCCGGCACGTACGCCCTGCTTGCCCGCCTCTACCGCACAGAGATGGACGCGGGCCTGCTCGAGCGCCTACGCGACACGCGCTTCCCCGCCCGCTCCGGCAACGACGACACGGACGCCGGCTACCGCCTGATCGCGACCTACCTGAGCAACGTCTGGGAGGACAGTCTGGTGGAGCTTGCCAAGGACTACGTGCGCGCCTTCGTCGGGCACACCGGCGAGCACATAGCAGCCGCCTATCCCTTCGAGAGCGCCTACACCTCCGAGAAGCGCCTGCTCATGCAGGAGGCACGCGACGAGGTGCTCGCGCTGTATCGCGCCGCCGGCTTGAAGAAGCGCGACACGTGGCGTGATGGCGAGGACCACATCGCACTCGAGCTGGAGTACATGCAGGCACTCGCCCAGCGCTGCGTCGCCTTGCTGCGCGCTGACGATGACGGGGCCGAAGCGGACAGCGAGAACGTCGACCATGTTGACATGCCTAACGCCAGCACAAACATGCGCGGCGTAGAGCTGCTGCTGCGCGCCCAGCACAACTTTCTGGAGGATCACCTCGCACGCTGGGTCCCCGCGTTCACGCGCGACGTGGAGACGTATGCCATGACCGATTTCTACCGCGGTGTCGCCCGCCTCACGCGCGGGTTCGTCGAGACCGACGGCGAGTTCACGCGCGAGACGTTTGGTCTCGACGACCCCAGCAAGGTCGAAGCACACGAAGCACAGCTCGGAGCGAGAGACAATCCCGAGACATAGGTCTCAACAGTATACCCGCACCTGGCACTCGGTTCTCAGCGCTCCGCCGGCGCGTCGACCAGCCTGAACAGCCCCTCGCGCGACGTCACGCCGGTCTTCTCGTAGATGTGGCGCACGTGGGTGCGCACGGTGTTCTCGGAGATCACCAGCTCGGTCGCGATGAACCGCGAGCTGTGCCCGCGCGCGAGGTACTGCAGCACGTCCGTCTCGCGCGGCGACAGCCCGTGCGCGCGGGCGATCTGCAGGCAGCGCGCGCGGAAGTCGTCCTCCGCCTCGGGCGCGACGTTGCCGGCCGCGGCGTCAGCGGCGCCGGAGGGGGTCGGCGCCGTGCCAGGGAAGCCGGCCGCGACGTTGCCGGCCGCGGCCACGCCCGGGACCTTCTCGACGTCATCGCCGCCCGCGGCATCCACGCCGGCGTTGATCCCGCGGGCGCGCATGGCGTACGTGACCGCGATCGCCGCGAGCAGGATCGCCTCCAGGACGAGGCACAGGTCGCGGCCCGACTCGCCGAGCACGGCGATCGCCTCCAGGCCCAGCAGCTCCAGCGCTGCGAGCCCGGCCAGCGCGCTCGCGACCGTCGCCGTGCGATCGGCGCGCGTCACCGCGATCGTGACGACGAGGTCGACGAGCGCGATCAGCCCGAGGAGCGCGAAGCCCCCCACCGACGCCACGGCGCCCGTTGCCCTCACGACCCCCATCGGGCACGCCCGCGTGACGACCGGCACGAGCAGCACGACCACGAGGGCAATGGGCAGCGCGACGCCGTTGAGCAGCGCGAGCGACGCGCTCTCGTCCCGTCGGCGCGTGGCGGCGAGCGCGATCGCCGCCGCGACGAGCGACCCGGCCGTCATGCTGGCGGCGTCGAGGGCGAACGCGTCCCGCCGGTCACCCATGGAGGCGACGGGATCCCAGGTCAGCCCCTGGACGAAGGCGCAGAACCCGACGGCGGCGAGCGGGATCCACAGCACGGCGAGCACGTCGCGGACCCTGGTCGGCAGGCCGGCGCGGCGCTCGATACGGTCTGCCGTGTCGCTGATCGCGGTCAGGCA
>CACZRK010000180.1 GCA_902783515.1 uncultured Coriobacteriaceae bacterium
GCGGGGGTCGGACGGGTCGTAGCGGACCTCGGCGGTCCTGAGCCTGCGCAGCGCCTGCGGGCGCGCGCCCCGCTCGCTCAGGATCGTGCGCGGCGTGCCCCCCGCGGGCGCCCACTCCACCACCAGGTGCCACGTGGCCACGGTCTCCTCGGACGCGCGGACCGCCTCCTCGCGCCGCTTCTGCTGGTAGGCGCGCTTCTTGGCGGCGATCGCCTCGTTGGCCGCCACGACCTCGTCGTCATGCGCGCGGGCACCGTGCCGGCGGCGCGGGCCGCGGTTCACCACGTCCACCACGCGGCCGGTCGCCACGGCGACGCAGCGCCGGTCGCGCCTCACGGTCGCGAGCAGCTGCCGCGCGCCGACCGCCACGGCCGCCACGCCGACGAGCGCGAGCACGCCCAGGGCGATGCCCACGACCAGCGTCTGTCCGTCCGTCATGTGACCACCTCCGCGCGGCTCGCCCGGGGACGCCGACGGCGCCCCCGGGCCCGCCCAGCCGCTCTCGCCTTGTCGATCGTGTTGCCGGGAGGCGTCCGGGCGCGCGCCTCGACGCGCGGCGCCTCCGGTGGTCTATTATTATGGGCCACGCGGGCACGCGCGCCGGGCAGCACGCCCTCCGCCGCTCCCCGCCCTCACGCACCGCACACCGAAATCGGAGGTCCCCATGCCTGCGAGCTGCAACGACAGAATGTATAGCCTCGGCGCCTCTGGCTCCACGATCCGGCAGCTCTTCGCCTACGGCCAGCGCCGCAAGGCCGAGATCGGCGCCGACAACGTGTTTGACTTCAGCATCGGCAACCCCAACGTGCCGGCGCCCGCCCAGGTGCGCGAGGCGATCCTCGCGGCCCTTGACGAGCCCTCGGTGGAGCTGCACGGCTACACCGCCGGCCCCGGCGCCGCGTCCACGCGCGCCGCGATCGCCGCGTCGCTCAACCGCCGCTTCGGCACCGCGTACGAGGCGGGCAACCTCTACATGACCATGGGCGCCGCGGCCGCGCTGGACGCGAGCCTGAACGCCGTGCTCGACCCGGGCGACGAGGTCATCTGCATCGCCCCGTTCTTCCCCGAGTACCAGATGTGGGTGGAGTCCGCGGGCTGCGTCTGCGTCCGCTCGCTCGCCGACGAGCGGATGATGCCCGACGTGGACGACATCGCCGCCAGGATCACGCCGCGCACCCGCGCCGTCATCGTGAACTCGCCCAACAACCCCACCGGCGCGGTCTACCCCGCCGAGGTGCTCGCCCGCCTCGCCGACGCCCTGACGGCCGCCAGCGAGCGCAACGGCCGCACGATCTACCTGATCGCCGACGAGCCCTACCGCGAGATCGCCTACGACGGCGTGACGGTGCCGTGGGTGCCGGCGATCTACGGCCCCACCCTCGTCTGCTACTCCTGGAGCAAGTCCCTCTCGCTGCCGGGCGAGCGCATCGGCTACGTGCTGGTGCCGAACACGATGCCCGCCTGGCAGGAGGTCTACGCGGCGGTCTGCGGCGCCGGGCGCGCCCTCGGCTACGTGTGCGCCCCCTCGCTCATGCAGCACGTCGTGGAGCGCTGCGTGGACGTGCCCAGCGACGTGGCGGCCTACGCCCGCAACCGCGAGGCGCTGCTCGGCGGCCTGCGCGGCATCGGCTACGACTGCGTTGAGCCGCAGGGCGCCTTCTACCTGTGGGTTCGCGCGCTGGAGCCCGACGCGAAGGCCTTCTCCGACCGCGCCCGCGGCCATGAGCTGCTGCTCGTGCCGTCCGACGACTTCGGCATGCCCGGCTACGTGCGCGTCAGCTACTGCGTGAGCCACGAGACCATCGTGCGCTCCCTGCCCGCCTTCCGGGCGCTGTGGGACGAGTACCGCGCGGGCGACGCGCGATAGGCCGGACCCGACGAGGAGGACGCCCATGTACTACGTCAGCAAGCGGCTGGAGATCAGCGGCGCGCACGCGGTGAGGAGCTCGGTCGAGGGCTACTGCGAGGACCTGCACGGCCACAACTGGATCATCGTCGTGCACTGCCGCGCGCGCGAGCTCAACGAGGACGGCATGGTGGTGGACTTCGGCCGCATCAAGCGGGCCATCCACGGGGTCATCGACCACACGAACCTCAACGAGACGCTGCCCTGCAACCCCACGGCCGAGAACATCGCGCGCTGGTGCGCCGAGCAGGTCGGCCCCACGTGCTATCGCGTGGAGGTCAACGAGACCGAGGGCAACCAGGCGGTCTGGGAGCGCGACGACGACGAGGCGCCGCGCGCGTAACGACCCGTCCGCACCGTCGGGGAGGCGAGGCGCATGTGCGGGGAGCGCGAGTACAGGATCGGCGAGTTCGCCGCGATGACCGGCATGTCGCCGTCAAAGATCCGCTTCTACGAGAAGGCGGGCCTCTTCCCCGAGCGCCGGCACGCCAACGGGTACCGCTACTTCACGGCCGGCGACGCGTTTCGCGCCAACGCCTTCATGGTCCTGCTCGTGTACGGCTTCAGCGTCGAGGAGGCCGTGGGCATGCTCGACGCCCGCCAGGCGTCCCCCGCCTTCGAGCGCTCGCTGCGCGACCAGCGCGACCGGCTCGCCCGCCAGGCCGACCGGCTGCGCTACCGCCTGCGCCGCGTGGACGAGGCGCTCGACCTGCTGAACCCTCAAGCGGGTCCAGGGTTTCGCGTCGTGGACAAGGAGGACGTGCTGTACGTGCGCGCCTCCGATGGCGACGACTTCAGCGTCTCGCAGCGCAACGGCCGTGAGATCGCCGCGTTCTACGAGCTCCTGGGCGTGACGAGCTGCGCCCGCCTCATCGCCCGCGACCAGCTGCTCTCCGACGCCCCCGTCGTCAGCCCCACCTACGTCATCTGCATGCCCGAGAGCGAGGCCTTCCACCTTGACGGCCTGCCGGACGTGGACCGCGCGCGCATCCATCGCCTCCCGATGGGCAAGTGCCTGCGCTTCCGCCGGCAGGCCACGCGCTCGCAGAGCGTGCGCCGCGACGCCTACGACGACATGTTCGCCTGGCTCACCGACCACGGCTACCACCTGCGCGCCGACGTCCTGCTGCTGCCGGGCTTCCTGAACCTGGACGGCCAGGGCAGCGACGTCGAGACCCTCCTGGCCCCGATCGCGTAGCCGCCCGTGTGGCGATTTGGTCGTCATTTCATGGTCAAATGGTGCTTGACCCTCAACATGGTTGAGGTCCTAGGGTGGCGGGTGTCAGGGACGTCGCATGGGGGCGAC
>CACZRK010000181.1 GCA_902783515.1 uncultured Coriobacteriaceae bacterium
GCAGCTCGCCGACGGCGCCAACGCCGCCAACGACGGTGCCCAGCAGCTCTCGGACGGCGCCTACACGCTTGCCGACGGCACGAGCAGCCTTGCGAGCGGCGCGGGCCAGGTCAACGACGGCGCCGGCCAGCTTGCCGACGGCGCGCACCAGCTGCAGGACGGCGTCTCCTCGGCGCAGGGCGGCGTGGGCCAGCTCGTGGACGGCGCCGCGCAGCTGCAGGACGGCGCGGGTCAGCTCGCGAGCGGCGCGAACGACCTGAACGGCGGCCTGAGCCAGCTCGAGGACGGCGCGACCCGTCTGTCCGACGGCGCCGGCACCGCCGCGTCCGGCGCGCACGACCTGGCGGACGGCACCGCCAAGGCCTACTCGGGCGCCGACCAGCTCGCCGGCTACCTGAACGAGCTGAACGACAAGGTGAAGAACATCGACCAGACGCTGGCCGACCAGATCCAGGACGCCGTGGACAACGCCCTCGGCGCGGACTACGAGCCGCACTCCTTCGTCGTGCCGAGCAACACGAACGTCCACGACGTCCAGTTCGTGTACGTCACGAGCGGCGTGACCCTGCCCGACGGCTCGTCGGCCAGCGCTGACGCGAGCGCGAAGAGCACGACGACGACCGCGCCGATCGACGAGACGACCACCGGCACCGACGCCAACACGGCGAAGGCGTCCGAGCCCGCGACCACGACTGCGAGCACGCCCGTCGCGACCGACAGCCACGAGTCCACGGCGGCCGACCAGGCCATGGCGAGCTCCTCCGACAACGCGTCCGAGGAGTCCGCGCAGAGGACGGCCAACGGCACCACGAGCGAGACGCGTGCGACCGGCTCGGACAAGCAGGGGAGCGCGAGCTCCTCGAGCGACGCCGCCCCGAGCAACTTCCTCGACCGCCTGCGCGCGCTGTTCGAGAAGTAACGCGCGGTCGAAAAGGTCGTGCGTGCGTCGCTCGGCGCGCGTGCGACCACGGGGGAGCGCGGCTTCGTTCCGCGCGTGCATGACGTGCGGGGCCGGTGGCTCGACGAGGGCTGCCGGCCCCGCACGCGTTTGCGCGAGCGCACGTTCGCCCGCATGTGATCGATTGTGTCGAGCGTGTGAACGCGTTTGCATGACCTTGCCATGCGTCGAGCGATGAGTAATATATCTACTTGCACTTGCACACCAGATCAAGTGCGAACACATTGCGGGGTGGAGCAGTCTGGTAGCTCGCCGGGCTCATAACCCGGAGGTCGTAGGTTCAAATCCTGCCCCCGCGACCAGAAAAGATACAGCTCAAGGGCATAGTTCCTTGAGCTGTTTTCGTTTCATACTCTTATCTCTGGTTCCAGGACGAAATCGCGGAACTCGACAGGCAGTACGACGCCAAGCAGGCGGAGTACGACGCCCAATATGGCGAGGCGGTCAAGCAGTACGAGCGGGCCAAGAAGGACGCACAGACACAGTATGAGATGGACCGAAAAGCCTTCGCCAAAGATCTGGCTAATTACGAGTTGATGCTCGCGCAGTACAACGAGGACAAGCGGAAGTGGGGGGGACTGCGCGATCTAGCTGCCGTGGCGCTGAGGAAGACGGTGGGCGACACTCACGATGAGCTCGAGGCGCTCTATGACTCGAGCGGGCTCGTCCCGCGTCAGTTCAGGAACCCGGACGCACTTCATGCCATCTACGAGACCATCTCGACTTCCAATTTCGACGTGAAGGCGGCCATCAGCCTCTATCAGCAGGACAGGCAGCGGAAGCTTGACGAGCGACGAAGACAAATCGAGCAGCAGCGCCTCCGGGAGCTGCAGGCAGCAAACGAGGAGGCTGCTTGGCAGGCCGCGAGGCAGAACGACCTGTTGGAGGAACAGAACAACATCGCGCGCCGTACTCGCCGCGACATGGATATCGCCAACGCCGCGGCGATGGCGCAGAGGCGCGCGCAGCGCAAACAGGACGAGCGCATCGCAAAGGAGGAAAGGCAGCGCGAGGAGAAGCGGGAGATGGACCAGAAGATGAAGGATTGGCATGAAGAATCGGCGTATCGACAGATGCGCCAGAAGGTCATCGACGAGAACCAAGAACGCCTGCGCAGGGGCGAGCCGCAACTTCCAGTGCCTCCGTGGCGCCCCTAGCTAACACAAAAGTCTTAAAGGTGCAGCCGACGGGGATGCGGACGTTTTCTTGGACCGCCTAGGCCGTCAGGCCCAGGCGCCTCCTCCTGCCGTCGATGGTATCCCAGACGGTCCCGCCGTCCTCCCGGAAGGCCCTGAGCCTGCCCGAGCAGTAGAAGCGCATCCAGCCGTCCAGGCGGCGCATGAATTCCTCCGCCGTCACCCCTGTCCAGTCCCTGCCATAGAAGAACTCGAAGCTCCTATGTATGTCAACTCGTTTTATTCATCTGAGACTTCAGCCAGGCATCGTACTCCTCCAAGAACCGAACGTTCATTAGCCGTCCCGTTTCCGCATAGCTCACCTTCTGGAAGCCGACGTTGAGGGCCCTGCCGGCCTCGACCAGGGTGATGCCCAAAGCCTGCCTGGCGGGGCGCAGGCCCTTCCACGAAGGACCCTTGATTTCGAACGGATGGCGCAGGGCCCTGAACACCTCGCGTGCGATGTAGCGCTTGAGGCACCTTATGGTCTCCTTCTTGGACTTTCCGTCGCGCTTGCGCTTCTCGACGTAGTCCTTGGTTCTCTGGTCGTACGACATCCTGGTCACCGCGATCTGGTAAAGCGCCCTGTTTGCCCTCCTGTCGCCCCCTCTGTTCAGGCGGTGGCGCTCCGTTTTTCCGGAGCTTGCCAGCAGCGGCGCGACGCCGCACAAGGAGGCGAACTCGGCCTCGCTGCCCAGCCTCTCAGGGTTCCCCCCGCCCGCAACGGCGAAGCCGCGGCGGCGGATTAGCATTCTGAGTGCAACGGCATAGGGCCTGCTCACGAGCGTGGCGCACTCCCGGGGACTACGATGTTGGTTGTCTAGGTCAACGTCGGAGCGAGGGGACATGCGCCACTGCAGGCATCTTAGCGCCGAGGAGCGCGACAGGATAGCGGGGATGTACGCGAGGCATGAGGGGGTCTCGGCCATCGCCGCGGCGATAGGCAGGAACAAGTCCACGGTGAGCAGGGAGATCGCCAGGAACGGCCGAGACGGGCGCTACGGGGCCATCGCCGCCCAGTCGCGCTCCGACGCCCGCCGCGAGGCCTGCAGGCCTCGCAAGAGGCTCTCCGACCCGGCCCTCGCGGCCGA
>CACZRK010000182.1 GCA_902783515.1 uncultured Coriobacteriaceae bacterium
CAGCAGGCACGCGACGCGTGGGTCCGCGACGCCCCACGCCGCGTGGCCGAAGTGCGCGTCCAGGCAGGCACGCGTGCCCGCGGCGATGCCGAGACACGCGCCGCAGACGGCGATCAGCGCCGGCGAGAGGCTCGGCCGCTTCGCTCGCCGCGCCCCCGGCGACAGGTCCGGGCCAAGTGGGGGCTCGATGACCATGGGCGACGGCGCGCGAACGGCGGCGCGCGTCGCATGACGCGGCCTCATACGCAGATGTCCTGCTCGAGCTTCGCGTACTTGCGCTCGCCGATGCCGCTCACGCGCATGAGGTCCTCCTTCGAGGCGAACGGGCCCCCGCGCTCGCGCTCGCTGATGATCTCCTGCGCGGTCGAGGGGCCGACGCCAGTCAGCGTCTGCAGCTCCTCCGCCGTCGCGGTGTTGATGTTCACGGGCGCGGACGCCGTCTGCCGGCCCGTCCCGTCTCCTGCTTCGGGGGTTACTGTCACGCCGCTCGAGACGCCGCCCGTCGTGGGCGCCGAGACGGACGGCACGGTGAGCTTCATGCCGTCCGAGAGTCGCGCCGCCTGGTTGATCGCCGCCGTGTCCGCGTCCTCAGCCAGCCCGCCGGCGGCGGCGATGGCGTCCGTGACGCGCGCGCCGGCGGCAAGTGGGTAGACGCCCGGCACGCGCACGGCGCCGTCGACGTCGACGAGCATCGATGACCTGCGATCGCTCTGAGAGGTCTGCGCCGTGGCGTCGTGAGCGGTCGAAGCAGGTGCCGTCGCCAGGGACGACGCGTCATCGGCGCTCCCTGCGGGCATGGCCGGCCTCGCCGTTCCCATGATGTCGGCGCCCGGCCCGTCTCCCGCCACGAGCGTGCCCGCCGCCTCGGCGTGCACGAGGGCGCCGAGCGCGACGGCCGCGACGCAGAGCACGACGATCGCGACGCGCACGGGCACGCTGACGTCGCCGATGCGCAGGATGGCGGCGAGCCGACCCCGCGCGCCCCGGCGAGGCGTGGGATCGACGGCGCCAGGCGCGCCTCGCTCCCACCCGAAGTCCTCGCCGTACAGGTTGGCGCGAATCCGCTCGTAGTCGTCTCGCTGGATCTGTGCCATGGGAACCTCCCCTGCCGATGTGCGGCAAGGGTAACCCGGCGACCGGCCCGCGAACGCGCAAGGCGGGCGCGTCGGGAACCTGCCCTGACACACCCGCCTTGCGAGACGCGCTCTGTATGGCATGACCTGCATGTATGGAGGTCTTATGAACCCGTCAGATCATTGTGAGATCGGCGCCGGCTCCGTGGATGACGCAGACTCGCCTGCCGGCGCGGCCCCGTCATCGTGAGACCGCGGGCTGCGCAGCGTGATCACGGCCGGCTCCAGTGCGTCGTGTCGGGCGAGGATCTCCTTTGGCGCCACGTAGGACGGGCAGTTGAAGCTGCGGTACTCGAGCAGGCCCATCATCTCGTCGAGCATGGCGTCGTGGTCAAAGGTCTCCCAAGCCGCGTGCGCCTTGCGCATGCTGCAGTGCGTCTCGGGGTTGCGCGGCATGAAGAGCGTGCAGCAGTCGTCGGCGCGCTCGTTGGAGATGGCGAGCGTGCCGAGGCGCTCTGCCTCCGCCATGATCTCCCGCTTGTCGTTGCCGATGAGCGGACGGAAGACCGGTATGTCGGCCATCTCGTCGGTGACCATGATGTTCTCAAGCGTCTGCGAAGCGACTTGCCCGAGCGACTCGCCCGTGACGATGGCGCGGGCGCGCTCGATGCGCGCGAGGCGGGACGCGAACGCGAACATCATGCGCCGGTACATGAGCACGAGCAGGTCAGAGGGCACGACGGACGCGATGCGACGCTGGATGTCGCCGAACGGCACGACGTACAGGCGGCCGAAGCCACCCGCCGGCGCGAGCTGCTCGATGATGTCTTGGACGAGCCACTCGGAGGTGTCGGCAGTCTGGGGGCGCCCCGAGAAGTGCAGCCCGATGACGACGGCGCCGCGCCGCATCATGCGCCACGACGCGACGGGAGAGTCTATGCCACTGGAGATGAGCGAGATGACCTTGCCGGCGCTGCCGACGGGCAGGCCGCCCGCGCCGAGCTCCGTGCGCACGTAGACGTAGGCGCTCCCCTGGATCACGTACACGTA
>CACZRK010000183.1 GCA_902783515.1 uncultured Coriobacteriaceae bacterium
CCACGATAATGCATACGGACATGGTAGGCAATTTCCTCACCCGCGCGGCCGACGAGGCCCGCCGTCGCGGCGACGTGCGCAGGAACGACAGACGCGCGACCGCGTCGCGTCGACCGCTCGCAAACGTGCACGGACCGCTCGCGAACGTGCACGGCATGTGCGATTGGTCTATCGGGCGACCGCAGGGATTCGCCCAGAGGGTGGGGTGCCGTATCATGGCTCAAATGCTATTGCTTCAGGAGGAATACATGCTCTCAGAACGCATGCTCAGCACGGCGGTGAGCGTACTCGGCAAGAAGTACTTTCGCCTTGAGCCCGACAAGAACCTGACGGAGCTTCCCGACCCGGAGCCCGGCCTCAAGTACATGCTGTACATGCATGTGCCGTTCTGCGAGGTCATGTGCCCGTACTGCTCCTTCAACCGATTCCCCTTCTCGGAGGATCGCGCCAAGACGTACTTCCACGCGCTGCGTGAGGAGATGCGCATGCTCGCGGACAAGGGGTACGCGTTCCACGAGGTCTACGTCGGCGGCGGCACCCCGACGGTGGAGATGGACGAGCTCGCCCGTACGATCGACCTCGCGCGCGAGCTCTTCCCCACGATCGGCGACGTCTCCAGCGAGACGAACCCCAACCACCTGGCGCCGGAGTACCTCAAGGAGCTCTCCAACCTCGTGCAGCGCCTCTCGGTGGGCGTCCAGAGCTTTGACAACGGCCTGCTGAAGCGCATGGCGCGCTACAACAAGTACGGCAGCGCCGAGACTATCCTGGAGCGCATCCAGGCCGTCGCGGACGCGCACATCTTCAAGTCGCTCAACGTGGACATGATCTTCAACTACCCCAGCCAGACGGCCGACATGATCCGCCACGACATCGCGTGCGTGAAGGCCAGCGGCGCCAACCAGACGACGTTCTACCCGCTCATGGTCTCGCCCGCGAGCCGCGCCTCCATCGAGAAGAGCGTCGGCCACGTGGACTACCGCCACGAGGAGGAGTTCTACCACCTGATCTACGACAGCTTCTGCGGCGGCCAGAACCCGGAGTTCCGCCCGAGCAGCTGCTACACCTTCTCGCGCGAGCAGGGGCAGATGATAGACGAGTACGTCGTGAACTACGAGCAGTACCCGGCCATCGGCAGCGGCGGCATCTCCTACCTGGGCGGCAGCCTGTACATCAACACGTTCTCGCTGCGCGACTACGCCGCGCGCATCGCCGCGGGCAAGATGAGCGTCATGGCGCGGACGGACTTCCCGAAGCGCGACGTCATGCGCTACCGGTTCATGATGGGGCTGTTCGGCCTGTCCATCGACAAACGCGCGTGGCGCGAGCGCTTCGGCTGCTCGGTGCAGGCGGGCCTGCCCGTCGAGTACGCGTTCATGAAGGCCAACGGGGCGTTTGACCGCGACGACGACGAGATGCTGACGCTCACGCGCCGCGGCCGCTACCTCATGGTCGTCATGATGCGCCAGTTCTTCATCGGCGTGAACAGCGTGCGCGACCAGGCGCGCGCGGCGCTGCCAGGCGACGAGCACAAGCTGGTGTTTGACGGCATCGAGGCGGGCAGGCACGACTGCTGCCCGCTTGAGGGTGACGTGGCGCCTCGCATGACGGGCGGCCGGTAGGCCCCCGGGCGGTCCGCGGCGGCGGCCCCGGCGGGGCGCTGCGTCCCCGCGAGTGGTCCCGACCTACTCGATCGGCATCGCGGCCTGCGCCTGGCGCTGGCGCCCGACCTCGGCGAGGTCCTCCGCCTCGATGTAGATGCGCGTGGCCTGCGGGAACCTGGCAACGAGCGCCGCCTCAACCCGCTCGGTCGCGGCGATGATGCCCGTGTCGTCGATGTCCGGCACGAAGGTGACGTCCACGGTCATGAGCATGCTCTGGGGGCCGAAGTACATGGTGAGGATGCCGCCGGCCTTCTGGACGGCGGGGTCCGCCTCCACGAGGGCGCGCGCCGCGGCAAGCTCGTCGCGCGTCAAGCCCTCGCCGACGAGCAGGCCCTTTGACTCGCTCAGCATGATCACCGAGACGCCCATGAGCAGCGCGCCGATGAGGACGGACGCCGCGCCGTCAAAGACCGCGTTGCCGGTGACGGTGGTCAGCGCAAGGCCGACGAGGGCGAAGACCAGGCCGAGCTCGGCCGCGGTGTCCTCCAGCAGCACCGTGTAGAGGCTCGGGTCCTTGCAGTCCTTGATGTAGCGAAAGACGGGCGTGGCGCCGCGCGCGGCGTTGAAGCCCCTGATCGCGACGCGCAGCGAGAGTCCCTCGATGACCATCGCGGCGATCAGGACGACGAACGCGGCGACGGGGCTGCCGTGCTCCACGGTGCCGGCGAGGGCGGCCTGCACGGCGTGGATCCCCTGCATGACAGATACGCCGCCGCCGAGCGCGAAGATGGAGACGGCCACGACGAGCGTCCAGAAGTAGAGCTCCTTGCCAAAGCCGAAGGGATGCTCGATCGTGGGGGCCTTGCGCGCACGGCGCAGGCCGAGCAGGACGAGCAGGCCGTTGCCCGAGTCGACGATGGAGTGGACGCCCTCCGAGACCATCGCCGACGAGCCGGTGACGGCGGCCGCGATGAACTTGACGACGCCCACGCCGACGTTGGCCGCGATCGCCGCGAGGACGGAGGCGGTGCCGGCGTGCCGGTCACGCGTGTTGTCGTCATGTGCCATGGGGGTGCGCCTTTCGTCGAGGAGTCCGTGCCGCCCGCGCGCGGGTTGCGTGCCGTCCATTGTACGGCTTCCGCGCGCGGGCGAGGGACGGGACTACTTTGACGCGCCCGCGCCGTCGGCGGCCGAGCTCGCCTTGGAGGCGCTGGCGCAGGAGCCCCAGGCGCCGCTGCCTGGCGTGCCCACCGCGCGCCTGGATCCTGGCAGCCAGCTCAAGTTCATGCGGCTGGGCAGCGCCCACCCATGGCCCGTCCCTCAGTTCGGCGTGTCGGCCCGCAGACTCAGTGGCATAATGGCGGGGCATGGCATGCACGTCGGGTGGACGGGAGCGCGATGGACGGGATCAGTCAGGACGGTCGGGGAGGCGCAGGGCGAGGCCGGGAGGCCGGGCGCGTCGAGGCGCTGCTGGCCGCCGCGATCGCCAGCGCCGCGTTCGTCGCGGCGGGCGCGTCGTCCGAGGCGCTGGCCTCCTCGGGGCAGGGGTCGGTCGCCGAGGCCGACGGCACCGGTGCTTCGGCGCACGGCGCCTGCGCGCAGGTTTCGCAGCGCGTCGTGGTCGAGACCGGTCGCGTGCGCGTCCACAACGTGCGGGGGGCCTTCTCGTACTCCCAGGCGGTCGTGACGCCGACCGACCGCATCGTCCACGACCTGGGCGGCACCTCCAAGCTGCTCTGTGCTGACGACCCGCGCGCGGCCCTCTCGCCGCAGGAGGAGTGGGGCGCGCGCGTGGACGCGCTGAGGGCGAGCTTCGCGAGCAGGCCGGTGGACGCGCTCGCGACCAGGGTCGCGGTGTCGGGCGCCTGCGCACGGCCATACGAGGCGACGCTGCGCGAGGTCGCGCGCACGAGGGGCGCCGTGGTCGATCGACTCATGGGCTACATGTGCGCCGACAACCCGCCCGACGGTCGCGCCGTCGCGAACGCCCGGGTGCACGGCATCTCGCTGGACGCGCTGCTCGACGAGGCAGGCGTGGACGCCGAGGCGAACGTGATCGCGTTCGTGGCGCGCGACGGCTACGTGACGCGCCTGCCGCTTGACTACGTACTGTCGCACGGCGCCGTGATTGCGTGCGAGATCAACGGCGAGCCGATCTCCCAGGTCACGGGCAGCGCGAACCAGCTGTGGATCGGCGCCACTGCCGCGCGCTACAGCGTGCGCGACGTCGTGGGCATCCGCCTGGAGGTCGTGCCCGCCGACGAGCTCCCGCCGGCACCCGCCACCGACGAGGCCGGCGACGGCTACCTCAACCGGCCGAACGTCGGCGTTCTGGTCGGCATGGCGGGCGACGACCAGAGCTCGGTTCGTGCCTAGGCGCGGCGGCAGGCCATGATCGGCGGCATTCGAGGTCGCGTTGGCGAGCCCCTGGTGATCGCCGGCTATGCGAACGACTATGACAAGCGCATACGGGCCGTGCAGTTCTCCCTAGACGACGGCGAGACGTGGACGACGTATGAGACGCCGGGCACCGTGCCCGACCTGAACCTGTACTGGAAGTTTGAGTACACGCCCGAGGTCGCCGGCGCCTACCAGCTGCTCGTGCGCTCGGTGAACGAGGACGGCGAGGCAAGCCCGACGCCCGCCCGCGTGGACTTCTGGGTGGAGTGAGGTGGTCGGGGGATGAGGGACGTCTACCTGGTGAGCACCGTGCGCGTGTCCGTGTCCGACGACGCGCCCGACCGGTTGGAGCAGGTGCTCGCCTACATGTCGCAGCACTGCGACGACGCGACGCTCGCGAGCGTCGCGCGACAGTTCAACGTGCACCCCAACACGATCTCCGGCATGATCCGCCGCGAGACCGGCCGGACCTTCGGCGAGATCACGCGGCAGATGCGCCTCGCCCGCGCGGTCGCGCTGCTGCGGTCGGGCAAGGTGAGCGTCGCCCAGACGGCGCGCCTGTGCGGCTATGAGAACCCCAGCAACCTCTATCGCGTGTTCAAGCAGGAGTACGGCATGACGCCCCGCGCCTACCTAGACCAGCTTGAGTCGCAGGCGTCGTCGCCCGACGAGGCGGATGAGCGCGGTGACGTCGAGAACGACGTGGAGATGGGCGTGCGCGCGGGCGGGACGGCGACGCGCGCGGGGACGACGTCGGGGGCGGGCGAGGCTGCCGATGACGTCCCCGACGGCGACGGTGCCGCGCCGGTGCCGCGGGTGCGGGTGCACCTGTAGCGCGCATCTCGTGGGATGTCGCGGGATGCCCCCTTGGCGGGCGCATGCGACGGGCGGTTCGGCGTACGATCGTCACGCGCATGACGGGCAGGGGGTCGCGCGCGGCGCACCCCCGCATGAGAAAGGGACGAGCAATGGCAGAGGCAAAACCGCTGGTCGGCATCATCCTGGGCTCGAAGAGCGACCTTCCCACGATGGAGGGCTGCACCGAGAAGCTGGATGAGCTGGGCATTCCGCACGAGCTGATCATCGCGAGCGCGCACCGCAAGCCTGAGGTCGTGCACGAGTGGGCGTCGACCGCGGCCGACCGCGGGATCAAGGTCATCATCGCCGCCGCCGGCAAGGCCGCGCACCTGCCTGGCGTGACCGCCGCGTTCACCCCGCTGCCCGTCATCGGCGTCCCGATGAAGACGAGCGACCTTGGTGGCATGGACTCGCTGCTCTCGATCGTCCAGATGCCCACGGGCGTGCCGGTCGCGACCGTCGCCATCAACGGGGCGAAGAACGCGGCGATCCTCGCCTGCCAGATCCTCGGCACGAGCATGCCCGAGTATCGCGACCGGATGGTCGCCATGAAGCGCGAGATGGCGGAGGCCGAGTAGCCCTCGCCAGCTCCGCCTGACGGGCGATGGTAGCGTCTGGTAGCATGACGGTAGCACACGGCGACCTGCCGCCGGAGATGGTCTCCGGGCAGGTCGCCCTTTCCGTTCGGCCGCGAGCCTTGCGAACACGTACGAACACGTACAATGCGGGGACGACGCGGCGCCGAGGGATGGCGCAGGACGCGCACAGGACGGCCCGGGGAGCGGCATGGCGCCCCTTCGCGCCGCACGGAGAGGGAGACGGGAAACGTGACTGAGATGACGAGCGGGCCTGGACGGGCGCCTACGACGCGGCGCCTGCTGATGGGCAACCAGGCGATCGGTCTTGCTGCCATCGCCGCCGGCGTGAACGTGGCGTGCGGCTACCCCGGCACGCCCTCCACGGAGATCGTCGAGACGATCGCCGCGAACAACCCCGGCCGCGCGGCCGACGGGACGGGCGGGGCCATCCATGTCGAGTGGTCCACGAACGAGAAGGCCGCGCTTGAGGTCGCCGCCGGCGTCAGCTATGCCGGCGGCCGCGTGATCATGACCTGCAAACAGGTGGGCATGAACGTCGCGAGCGACCCCTTCATGAGCCTGGCGTACGTGGGCTGTCGCGGCGGGCTCGTCGTCGTGGTCGCGGACGACCCGGGCCCCATCTCTAGCCAGACGGAGCAGGACACCCGCCAGTTCGCGCAGTTCGCCCACGTGCCCGTGCTGGACCCCGCGAGCCCCGAGGAGGCCTACGCGATGACTGTCGCGGCATTTGACCTCTCCGAGCGCTATGGCTGCCCCGTGATCCTGCGGCCGACGACGCGCGTGGACCATGGCTGCGCGAGCATCGACGTCCCGCGGGACCTTGGCGCCGTCCCGCGCCACGCGATCCCCGGCTTTGCGCGCGACCCTCGATTCGTCATCTTCCCCCCGTTGTCGCGTCGCGCGCACGGTCGCATGGCAGCGGACCTCGCGCGCATGGCCGAAGAGTTCGCCGACAGCCCCTTTAACGACCTACGGACGCTCTGGTCGCGCGACGGTGACGAGGGTACGCCCCGCGTCGGCATCGCGTGCGGCGGTGACACGCGCGGCTACGTGCGCGAGGCGCTCGCGCGCCTGGTCGACGCAGCGCGCGAGACCGGCGACACGCTGCCGTGCTGCCGCCTGCTTCAAGTGGGCACGCCGTTCCCGTTCCCCGACGCGCTCGGGCGCTCGTTTCTGGAGGGACTCGACGGCGTGCTTGTCGCCGAGGAGCTTGAGCCTGTGATAGAGCGGTGCCTGCGCGAGCTGGCCGGGGTCATGGCCGCCGGCCAGGCGTCGGCGCTCGTGCCGCCCGTGATCCACGGTCGTCTTGACGGCACGAACCCGATTGCCGGCGAGTACTCAAGCGACCTGCTGCTCCCGATCATCGCGGAGTTTTTCGGAAAACCGCAGCTTGCAGAGGTAGCACTTGGAAGCGCGCCAGCTACCGCCACGCCCGGCGACGCTCCCGCCGGGCTCATTCCCGCCCGTCCGCCCGTGCTGTGCGCAGGCTGTCCTCACCGTGCGTCCTTCCTAGCGGTGAAGGCCGCGGTCGGCTCGCGCAAGGCGGTCTACAGCGGCGACATCGGCTGCTACACGCTTGGGTGCAACAAGCCGCTGGAGGCGACTGACACGTGCCTGTGCATGGGCGCCGGCGTCACAGTCGCGCAGGGCCTCGGCGTCGCCGCGCGCCTCGCCGGTGACGACGAGACGCTTCACGTGGGCTTCGTCGGCGACTCGACCTTCTTCGCCAGCGCGATGACCGGCATCGCGAACGCCGTCTACAACCAGCATCGCATGTGCCTGTGCGTGCTGGATAACGCGACCACGGCGATGACCGGCTCGCAGCCCCATCCGGGCACGGGCGTCACGATGATGGGCGTGCGGCACGAGCCGATCTCAATCCCGGACGTGTGCCGCGCGCTGGGATGCGCGTTCGTGGAGGTGGTCGACCCGCTTGACAGGGGCGCCGCCGTCAAGGTGACCGAGCGCGCCCTTGCGTGCGAGGGCGTCTCCGTCGTCATCTTCAGAAGCCCCTGCGTGCAGCTCTTCCGTCCGCTTGCGCCCGTGACGGTGGACGACGCGGCGTGCGTCGGCTGCGGCGCGTGCGTGCGCCGGACCGGGTGCCCGGCGCTCTCCATGGCCGTCGGCACGACGCCGACGGGTCGCGGTCGCGCGGTCGTTGACGCCGCGCAGTGCACGGGGTGCGACCTCTGCCTGGAGTTCTGCCACTTCGGCGCCCTCACGACCCCGCGCGACGGGATGACGCCCGCGCAGCGCGACGCGATGAGAAGGGAGGCGTCCCGTGGCTAGCGAGACGAAGGGTGGGGCGACGACGTCGCTTGACTGCCAGGTCGTCGGCGTGGGAGGCCAGGGCGTCGTGCTCGCGAGTCGGCTGATCGCCGCCGCGGCGATGGCGCGCGGCCTGTTTGTGCGCACGGCGGAGACTATTGGCATGTCGCAGCGCGGCGGCTCGGTCGCCAGCCACGTGCGCGCGGCCGCGACGGCCGACGACCTGCCGTCCAGCCTGATCCCCGCCCATGGCGCCGACCTGGTGCTCGCCTTTGAGCCGGGCGAGGCCGTGCGCGCGGTGGGCCAGCTCAAGGCGGCGGGCGCCATGGTGTGCGCCACGCGGCCCGTGGTGCCGAGCGCGGCGGCGACGAGCGGCTACGACGGCCAGGCCCAGCTCGCCTGGCTCGCCGAGCGCCTGCCGGCGGGGCGCTTCGCCCCGGTCCGGGTGGACGCCCTAGCGCGCGAGGGGCTCTCCCCCAAGTGCCTCAACGTGCTGCTGCTCGGCTGCGCCGTGGGCATGGGGGCGCTTCCCTTTGGCGCCGAGGAGCTGCGCGCGGCCATGTGCCAGCTCATGAAGCCCAAGCTCATCCCCATGAACGAGCGTGCCCTTGAGATCGGCATCTCTCTGGCATAGGGCGGGCGCCTGGCGCGCATGAGGCTGCAGCGCACCCGCCGGTCACGGCGATGTGCCCGCGCGCTGACGCCCGCACGCCGCCGTTGCCGGCCTGGCACTGCCAGATCGGCACGCTGCGTTGTCGACCCCTCGGGACCCCTCGTATGGTGGAATCCACAGCCGGAATCCACAGCCGTCTTGGCGCAAGACGCCGTCGGCGCGCGATGAGCGGGGGGACACCCCATGAGTACGTCAACGCATCGACTCGGCATCGGCCGCGGCGCCGTCATGACCGCAGGTCTGGTGGCCGCGCTCGCCCTGGGCATGGCGGGCGGCCCCCTGACCCCGGCGTGCGCCCGCGCCTCGGAGGCGGGCAGCCAGTCTGGCTCCGGGCTCGCCGCGGCGCAGGGCGCAGGACGGACCCTTGCGGGCATCGGTGGTGAGGGGACGTCGCCCATCGCCTCTGTGGCGGACGAGGACGTGCTGCTCGCGACCTACAGCAACGAGGCGCAGGGCTTCTCCCTTCTCGTGGACGCGAGCCTGTTCACGGTGAGCGAGGACGAAGGCGCCGGCGCCACCTTTGTGAGCACGTCCGACCCGTCGTCGCACTTCGCCGTCTCCTACCTGCCGGACTGGGAGGGCACCCCCGACGTGGGCGAGTACCTGGAGGAGCAGCTCTGGCACGGCCGGATGGAGCACGGGGGCTCGTACGTGCAGGTTTCCGCCGACGGCGGCGAGGTCATCAGGCTGGCGGGCGTCGCCTGCGCGGCGTGCGCCTATGGCTATGTTGACGAGGCGACCGGCCAGAACATGACGGTCATCCGGGCCATGGAACCGCGCTCGGACGGCAGCGCCGTCCTGTGGTCGCTCGTGACGAGCGACGAGTCGGCCGAGGCATGCGCCACGGCGCTCGTGGAGGCCTCGGCCACCTTCCGCGTGGGCGCGGGCGCCTATGCGGGCAGCAACATGTGGTGCGCGTCCTCCGACCTGCAGACCCGACCGGCGGGCAGCACCCGCTCGCTGCTTGACGGCGCGGCCCCCTCGGCGACCGCCGACCTCTCCACCAGCTCGGATGCGGCGACCTCCTCCTCGTCCAGCCGTGCTTCCTCGCGGGCCAGGGGAGACGCCTCGGGGGCCTCCTCGTCCGCTCGGGCCGCGACCTCGGCGACGTCAGCCCCGGCGTCCGCCTACCAGCTCTCCACCTATGACGGCGGCTATTTCACGGTGACGCTGCCGCAGGGATGGACCGTCCAGACCGCCGGCGAGGGCTCGGGCTTCAGCCTCGAGGCATACGACCCGGCCAACCCCAACGTGCGCATCGTCTACTACGGTAGCCTTGTGTTCAACC
The DNA here is from genome assembly GCA_902783515.1 of uncultured Coriobacteriaceae bacterium. Classification (GTDB taxonomy): domain Bacteria; phylum Actinomycetota; class Coriobacteriia; order Coriobacteriales; family UMGS124; genus CAIFEU01. The sequence continues at coordinate 9,691 of CACZRK010000183.1, forward strand.
TGAACGAGCAGATGCGCGACCTGTACGGCCTGGGGGCCGTGGAGGCCGGCGATCTCGGCGCGGCAAACGCGCTCTACGCCGCGCTTCCCGTGCTGGAGCCCTGCACGGTGGCCAACGCCGTGAGCCTGCTTCCCGCCTACTCGCAGCTCGCCCTGGACAACGGGGCCGCCGACGACGGCACGGGGCTGCTGGTCTCCTCGGCGGACGTCACGTCAAGCGCGCCCGTCGCCTACCTGTCCTCCTTCCCGGGCATGGCCTCCTACGTGCAGGACGATGCCATGGTGAGCGCCAACCTGACGCTCGCGAACGGCACGGCCTGTCGGGCCGACTTCCTGGGTAGCGCCCTTGCGGTGGGCTACGGCGGTGGCTACGGCATGGCGGCCGTCGAGGCGCTGTGGGGCATCGTCGCCCCGACCGAGGCGTACGACGACGTGGTCTCACAGCTTGCGCCGTGCGTCTGCAGCCTGAGTTTCTCCGACAGCTACGTCCGGCAGTGCAATGCCGCCAACGACGCGCTCACGGCCGCGGCGCTCGGCCGGTCCGCCGCCAACGGCGCAGTGATGGACACGGTCATGCAGGACTTTGACGACCGGATCATGGACCGCGAACGCTTCACGTTCAGCGACGGGTCGCAGCTGGTCATAGAGCACTGAACGGAGGCGTACGATGGGTCTGAGGCTCAGCGCGCCGATGTGCACGCGCCGCTCGCTCCTGCTCGCCGCGCTGGCGCTCGCCGCGGTCGCGCCCTCCCGCGCGAGGGCGCTCACGACGGGCCTGGGCTTTCCGAGCGGCGCGTCCCCGCTTGACGGCAGCGCGTCCGACGCGACCTCCGCCACCCCGCAGAGCGATTCCTTCGCCAGGCTGCCCGACGAGTCCGTGTCTCGCCTCGTCGCCCTGTTCGACCTGCTTGCCGCGCAGACCGAGGCCTTCGGCCAGGCGTACTCGGCCTCCGTCCAGAACGCCGACGACTCCTATGCCGACGCCATGCTCTCCTTCGTGTCCCTGTGCGAGCGGGCCCTCGCGGAGGTCGCGTCCGTGCGCGAGGCACTTGCCGCCATGGACGCGACCGAGGCCGGCAACGCTCTTGACGCCGCGGATGCCGCCGCCCGCACCCTTGCGTTCTACGTGGGCTACTACCGCTCGAGCGACCCGCTCATGGAGTTCCAGTCCCAGGCCGCCCGAGGCGCCTACGCCGACGAGGCGGCGCTGCTGGACGCCATGTACGGGGCCATGTCCGGCGTGCGCGCCAACTACGAGGCGCTCGAGCTGCCCGCGTACATGGAGGGCGTCTGGCCGCATTACATAGCCCAGGTCGACGCCTGGCAGGAGAAGATCTACGCCGACTACGTCTCGCTGGTCAACGACGACGTCCTCATGGCCTTCTCCTCCCGACACCTGCTCGCGCGCCAGCCCTCCATCATGTGGCACTACGAGGCCGTCATGTACTCGCTTATGCGCGCGCAGTTCCAGAACGCCTCGGACACGGCGGGGGCCGACCCCGCCGCCGCGACGCGCCCCCTTCTTGAGTACGGCATGGCCTCCGAGATCTACCCCAACCTCTACCCGTCGGCCGACTCTGTGGTCAACCTTGCCGCCTACACCGAGGGTGGCCACCGCGACGCCCTCGTCGAGGTCCAGGTGACCGGCTTTTCCCAGGCGTACCGCCAGAAGGTGACGCTGACGCCCGAGATCTCCTACCTCACGATAAAGCCGCCCCTGGCGAGCGACCCCGGCAACCTGACGAGCGAGCACGACACCCAGCTTATGATGACGGTCACGGACCTGGCAACGGGCGACCTGCTCGCCCAGGAGTCGCGCCCCGTCGTGCTGCACAGTGTGTATGACTTCACGCTTGAGAGCGACGAGTTCGGCATCGTGGAGCCCTACAACGTCCTGGCCTGGATGCGTCCCGACTCCCAGGAGGTCCTTGACGTGCGTCGCGCGGCCATCGACTGGCTCGGGCGGAACATGGGCGAGGGGTTTGACACCCTGCCCGGCTACCAGCTTGGCTATCCCGACGAGGACGAGTCCCAAACGACGATCCTGCAGGCCGTGGCCATCCAGGGGGCCATCTCTGACCTGGGCGTCCGCTACAACATGGGCTCGTACTCGTTCGGCACGTTCCAGCGCGTGCTCACCCCGGACGCCGTCATACGCGCCCGCTCGGGCATCTGCATAGAGACGGCCCTGCTCGTGGCCTCGGTCCTCCAGTCGGCCGACATGCACCCCATGATCCTCATCCTGCCGGGCCATGCCCAGGTGGCGCTGGAGACCTGGGAGGGGAGCGGTCAGTATCTCCTGCTTGAGACCACGCTCCTGCCGTTCACGGGAGCCGACGGCCAGGTTGGCGACTACGTGACCGTGGCGTCAGCGGACGAGTGGCGTGCCTACCTCGACCGCGACGGCGTGTACGTCATCGACTGCAACCTGGCGTCCGAGCTGGGCATCCGCGGGGTCGCGCTGTAACCGCCCGAGCCGCCTTGCTGCCCGGCGGCCCGGGGCGCCCCCTCACTCGTCGTCCAGCTCGGCAAGGAGCCTCCAGAACCCGCCCTTGTCGTCAAAGGTGTGGGAGATGCCGCCGTCAAGCAGGTTGTGGGCGTTGAACGAGACGTGGATCTGGCCGCCGTCGGCCGTCGTGAAGACGACGGTGTCATCGGAGTCGGTGGCCCACATGTCCGTGGGGTCGCCAACCACCCCCTGCAGGTAGGCGTCGTAAAGCTCCTGGGCGCGGGCGGGGTCCTCGCAGACAAACGTCTCGGTCGTCTCGTGGGCGCGGATGTGCGTCACCGAGACGACCTGTGTCTTGGGCGTCTCTGACGCGGGGGCCTTCCCGGTCGTCGCGCAGCCGATGAGCCCGAGCTCGAGTCCGAGCGCCAGCGCGAACGCGAGGGTCGCCGCAGCCGTCGCGAGGATCCCCCTTGGTCTGCCTCCCTGCCGGGGACGGTCCGCACTCCCACGCCGCATCGCACTGCTGCCCACGAGGCACCCCCTCACGCACGCCGGATGCCGCGACCGTACCCGCCCGCGCGCGCCCCCGCAAGGCCGGGTGCCGGGCGGGCAGTGCCGGGATGGCAATCCGCCGCCCATGGCGCCCAGGCCCGCCCAGTCCCATGCGCCGCTAGCGCACCACCGGCATCTCAAAGCGCGCAAACGCATCGACCATCTTCTTGTGGCGCAGCACGAAGTGGATGGCGGGGGAGGTGTTCTTTGAGACGAGCGCCCACGCGCCCGGCCTCACGGTGATCTGGATGTTGCGAAAGCCCAGGTCGGGGATCCATTCCAGCTTCCACGCCGGATGCCTTGCCGCAAAGAGCTCCGTCAGCTCCACGTGCCGAGCGTAGGACGCGGGGTCGTAGGCAACGCTGCGCGCGCAGAACGCCTCGCCAAGCGCGACGTGCGGCGCCGAGGTGGCAAGGTCCTCGGGTGCCACGCGCGCGATGGAGACGTGCGCCTCGCCAGCCGACAGCTCAGCCTCCACGCGCTCGGTCTGGGCGGCACGCGCCGCGCGCACGCGGTCGATCTCCTGCCCGTCCAGACTCGAGGATGCCATCACCTGCTCGAGCAGGCCGTCGTCCATGGTGAACAGCGGGGGGGCCGAGAGCAGGGAGATGCGCGGGCCACCCTGCGTCGCCTCGCGCGCGAGGAAGGCCGCAAGCTCGCGCCCCTCACGCGCGGTGTAGATGCTCGCCAGCGGCCTGGCGCAGGCGAGCAGGTCCTGCGACCTGCGGCGAAAATGCGCCACGCACGCCTCGTCGCGGAAGAGCTGGCACCCGACGTGCTCGTAGGCTCCCACGATGGCCTGCCCCTCGAGCGCTGCGGTTCCCGACGTGCGCACGAGGTGCCCGAAAACGCCCCCGCCCTGCGCCGTCGGCAGGTAGTAGGGGCGCACCATGCCGGTCATGTAGAGGGGCAGCCACGCCTCCAGCCCCAGCATCATCTCGGGAAGCGACCTCCCCACGTTGTGGATGTTGTCGATCGCGTGGCCGCTCCGCAGGAGCGCCGCGAGTGCGCCGAGCCAGCGGGTTGGGAAGTCCGGGCGCGCGGCCATCTTGTCCTGCATGGGCATGTCGGAGAAGAGCGTGACCGTCGAACCCGGCGGCTCGGTCGTCGCGCAGGCGAGAAAGTCAAGCTCTGCCTGGCAGAACCCGTCGACCCCCGTATACAGGCGCGGAGCTGCGGGTCCCGATGGCGCCTCGACCTCAATCGCCTCGAGTCCCTTGCCGCCAGCTGGCGGGGCTCCCGCCGATCCGACCGCGAGCGCCGCCAGGTACCTGTCTATGTCAAAGGAGTCCAGCTTGCGAAGGAAGGGTTCCAGCCCGCTCCCCCCGTCCGTCGGTTCATCAGCACACAGCCATGCTCTCACCTGCGCCTCGAGCGTCTCCCCCTCGGCGCCGGCGCACATCTCGGCGAGCGCGCCCTCGGTCCCCTCGCCGGCAGCCCGGCCGGCGAGGAAGCGCGACGCGTCCCGCACGAACTGGGTCAGGTCGCTTGGTGAGCGCGTCCCCGAGCACACGCGGGACACATAGGAGGCGCTGTAGCCGAGCGCCTGGGCGAACTTGGCGCGGGTGATGCCAAACGTGTCGAGCAGCGTCGCGAGCCGCCTGCCCGTCTCGGGCGAGGGTGCCGCGCGTGCCGCGGAGCGCAGGGCGTCGCGCACCTCCTCGCGGTCAAGAGCGACGCCAGCGTCCTCGCCCAGTGTGCAGAGGGCCCGGGCGACCTCGCTTGCCGGGAAGGAGTCGGCGTCGGGAACGCGCGCCCCCGCGAGGTAGCGGCTGACGGTCGAGGGCGCCAGGCCGCTCATGGCGGCAAGCTCCTTGCCCGAGCAGCCGACCTTGTCCATGTAACCCCTCAGTACCTGAGCAAACTCCATGGCGACCTCCCGTAAGGTAAGCGTGTTCTGCCCCGCGCCACATGTGCCCCACGACGCGTCACTGTGTTGACGAAAGTATAGGGTCTTGCCACTCGGGACAAACCGATGGGGACCCATGGCCCACGGGGGCCTCCCGCACGCGCCGCTGGGCGGCAATTCACGAAGTGGAAACCCCGCGCGACCCCGCGCGCCGCGTGGATGGGCTATCTTTGCACGCATGCGCAAAAGACGCAGACAGCATCGCTCCAGGGAAGAAGGCACACCATGAAGATGAAGCCGGCCCAGCTCGACATGATCTTAAAGGAACTCGCGACCATCAAGGAGCGCAGTCCCTTCTACGCGAAGAAGTTCGCGGATGTCGACATGGCGTCGATCACCGACCAGGAGTCGTTCGAGAGGCTCCCTTTCTCCGAGAAGGCTGACCTGCGCGAGGCATACCCGCTGGGCATCCAGGCCGTGCCGGACGAGAAGATTGTTCGCATCCACTCCTCCAGCGGCACCACGGGCACGCCCGTCATCATCCCCTACACCCAGAAGGACGTGGACGACTGGGCGGAGATGTTCGCCCGCTGCTACAAGGCGATCGGCTGCACGAAGCTCGACCGCGTCCACATCACGCCCGGCTACGGCCTGTGGACCGCGGGCATCGGCTTCCAGCTGGGTGCCGAGCGCTTTGGGGCCATGGCCATCCCCATGGGACCCGGCAACACCGAGAAGCAGCTCAAGATGATGGTGGACATGCAATCCACCGTGCTGTGCGCCACCTCGAGCTACGCCCTGCTGCTCGCCGAGCGCATCGCCCAGGATGGCATCCGCGACAAGCTCGCGCTCAGGAAGGGCCTCATCGGCAGCGAGCGCTGGGGCAAGAAGATGCGCGAGCGCATCGCCAGCGAGCTGGGCGTGGAGCTGTACGACATCTACGGGCTCACGGAGATCTACGGCCCCGGCGTGGGCGTGAGCTGCCAGTACAACACGGGCATCCACTGCTGGGACGACTTCGTGTACATGGAGGTCATCGACCCCAAGACGGGCAAGACGCTGCCGGACGGCGAGGTGGGCGAGCTTGTCATCACGACGCTGCAGAAGGAGGGAGCGCCGCTCATCCGCTACCGCACGCACGACCTCTCCAGCATCGTGCCGGGCGACGACTGCCCCTGCGGCCTTGAGAACACCACGCGCATCACGCAGCTGGTCGGCCGCACGGACGACATGTTCAAGGTCAAGGGCGTGAACATGTTCCCCGCGCAGGTCGAGGAGGTCATCAACTCGGTCGATGGCGTGAGCAGCGAGTACCAGGTCATGATCGACCACCTGAACGGCAAGGACATCATGACGGTGTACTTCGAGTGCGAGACGAGCGACCCGCTGCGCCGGCATGAGATCGAGGACGCGGTGCAGGAGACGTTCAAGAACCGCATCGGGGTCACAATCGTGCCGAAGGCGGAGGGAATCGGCGACCTGCCGCGCTCGGAGAAGAAGTCCACGCGCATCCTGGACAACCGGTACTAGGCACGCGCTCGCCCGTCGTGCGTTTCTCGGGAGGCGCGCGTCGTCCATGGCGGGCCTCCCGCGCGGCTGGGCGGTGCGTCCGTCCGTCGCGCGGGGGTTCGCCGACTTTGTCGGCGATGACGCGCTGGTTAGCTGAGACGCTCGAGAATCTCCGCCGGGCTGGGGATGGACGGCAGCCCGCCGCGGCGCTCCACGCTGATGCTCGCGGCGGTGCAGGCGTACGTGCCGCCCGTCGTGAGGGAGGCGCCGTCAAGTGCGTCCAGGTCAGCGGCCGTACGCACGCCGGCGTCGCGAAGCAGCCAGCTGACGAACGACCCCCAGAAGACGTCGCCGGCGCCCGTGGTGTCCGTGAGGGAGCGCGGCGGGCACGGAGGGATGAACGCCGAGGCGGTCTTGGTTGCGATGAACGCGCCGTCCGAGCCGAGCGTGACGGCGACCAGACGCGGCCCGCGCCTCAGAAGCTCGCTTGCGGTGAGGACGGCGGTCGTGACGTCGTTAGGGACGGCGCCTGCGGTAGCAGATGGTTGCATGGCGTCGCGCGACGAGCCGTCGGCCTGATCGCCGGTGAGGAGCACCGCCTCCTCAAGGCTGACCTTCATGAGGTCGGCCTGGCCGATCAAGCTGCCCATGCGAGTGACTGCCTGCTGGGCGTCCGGCCACAGGTTTGGCCGGTAGTTGGGGTCATAGCTCACGAGCGCGCCGCCGGCGTGCGCGAGTCTGACGGCGACCTCTGTCGCGCTACGGGCGGGCTCGTCGGTGAGCGAGAGCGATCCGACGTGCAGGAGCTTCGCATGCGAGATGAGCTCCGCGTCCAGCTCGTCGGGCGTGATCCGCGTGTCCGCGCCGGGCTTGCGAGCGAACGAGAACGTGCGCTCGCCGGTGACAGGGTCGACCTGCACGAACGCGAGCGTCGTGAACGACTCCTCGTCGTGCATGAGGTTGGAGGTGCCCACGCCGGCACGCTCGAGACAGCCCGTGAGGTAGTCGCCCATCGCATCGGCGCCGACCTTGCCGATGAACTCGCAGGCCAGGCCAAGGCGCGCGCACGTGGCGGCCATGTTTGCCGGCGCGCCGCCCGGGTTCTGCTCGAAGGTGGGCCGGTCGGCGTCAGGTGACGCCACCTGCGTGAAGTCAACGAGCAGCTCGCCGAGAGCCACCACGTCGATGTCCTTCGCCTCCGTGCCTCTCAAGGAATCGCTGTCGCCCATCACGCCCTCCATCTTGCGTCGTCGCGATCGCCGCTGGCGAGCGTCGCGTGTCACGGCGTGCCCATGCGGCGCGGAGCCAGCCCGGCACCGCATGACGACAACTATACCGCCGCGGCGTCGCGTGTCTGCCGCCGATCGACGTGCGCACGCGGGTGTCAGATTGCGTACAGACGTTCGCCGCTCACCGACCATATGGTCCGGTGAGATGCAGACGCGCAGGTAGCCACCCTAATCAACAGCGCATTAGTGCGGTGTTTAGCTGGCCGCGCAAAAGACGATGCGAGATAGTCACGGCATGCGCCATGCGCTGCGGGCGACACATCGGGGACTGTCGCGGGGGCGAGAGCCAGCGCATGGGACGGGTGAACGACACGCGTGGCCGAAGGGGGCCATGCGTCGTGGTGAGGGGGGAGACCCATGAGTGACGGCGAGGATGATCTGGGACGTCCCGTCACGGAGGAGGACGAGGCTCGCGAGGCACGACGCGTCGCCGACATGACCGACGTTGCCACGACCGCGCAGAGGAAGGCCGAGGAGGACGCGCACGAGCTCTCCTTTGAGCAGCAGGTGGCGGCCGTGGAACGCGTCGTCACGCGGCAGCCGCTCAACCGCGAGATCGCCTACGCGATCCTGCGATACTGCCTGGAGCGTCGCGTGCAGCCTGATGTGGAGGCGTACGTTGAGGGCCTGCCCGAGTACCAGTTCGCGACGCTTGATCCCTACCACCAGATAGATCGTCTGGTCGCGTGCGGTGGCCTGGAGCGCTTTGACCTAGACGCCGACGGCGAGATCGTGACGGCCGCGCAGCTTGAGGGGCTGAGCGAGGACGAGGCCGACGACCTCGTGCAGGGATACGCGTACCAGACGACCGACGCCGGCGAGCAGGCAGTCAACGAGGGCACGCCGCAGGCGCGCATGGAGGGACTCTTCCAGGCGGAGCCCGAGCGACGTGACACGTACGTGGAGCTCCTCTCGTTCTTTGACGAGGAGCCGCGCTCGTATCAGGACGTGTGCGAGCTGCTTGACGGCCGTGACGTCATGTTTCACATGTTCGAGGACGGAAGCGAGGAGCGCATCCAGCCCAGCGTGTTCGTGGATCGTCTCGAACGCGCGGGCATGATCGTTTGGAACGACGGGTGGGCGCTGACTGACGAGGGGAGGCAATGCGTGGAGGAGCTCGCCTAGCGTGCATCTGCAAGGGGGATCGTAGGGGGAGGTTCGAAGGCAGTGAATACGAACGTCACGCGCAGAAGCTTCGTGAAGATGGCGGCGGCAGGCACCGCTGCCGCGGCAATGGGCGTCTCGCTGTCAGACTCGCTGGTTGAGACTGACGCGGCATACGCCGCGGAGCCGACCGAGCGCACCAAGATGTACACGAGCTGTCACGGTTGCATCCAGATGTGCCCGATGGTGGCGTATTTGGAGAACGGCGTGGTCGTGAAGATCGAAGGCGATGACCGCGCGCCCGTCTCGCGTGGTTCCGCGTGCATGAAGGCGCTGAACCAGCTGCACACGATGTACAGCCCGCGCCGCGTCCTGCATCCGCTGAAGCGTGCGGGCGAGCGTGGCGAGAACAAGTGGGAGGCCATCTCGTGGGACGAGGCGCTTGACCTCGCGGCCGATCACATTCACGAGGGCATCGAGAAGTACGGCCCGTACTCGTTCTTCGCGAGCGTCGGCGGCGGTGGCGCCTACTCCTTCATGGAGGCCATGACCCTGCCGATGGCGTTCGGCTCGCCCACCGTCTTTGAGCCCGGATGCGCCCAGTGCTACCTGCCGCGCTACGCCATGGCCAACTACGTGTACGGTGGCAACGACCAGTCCATCGCTGACAACGCCGTCCAGGAGATCTTCCGCCCGGCCGAGGACAACAAGGCTGAGGTCGTCGTCCTGTGGGCTGCTCAGCCGTCCGTCTCCCAGACTGCCGAGTCCGGTCGCGGCATGGCCGAGCTGCGCGCGCAGGGCGTGAAGACCATCGTCGTGGACTCCCACTTCTCCCCGGACGCCGCCAAGGCTGATGTGTGGCTGCCCGTGCGTCCGGCGACCGACACCGGCGTGCTGCTGTCTTGGTTCCGCTACATCTTTGAGAACAAGCTCTACAACGAGGAGTTCACGAAGTACTGGACCAACCTGCCGTTCCTCATTGACCCCGACACCAAGCTGCCGGTCAAGGCGCAGGAGCTCTTCCCGGACTTCAAGCAGACCACGCCGGACAACACGCCCGCCTACGTCTGCTACGACCTGAAGACGAACTCGGTGCAGCCCTTCGAGTACAGCCTGCCCGAGGACTCCAAG
>CACZRK010000184.1 GCA_902783515.1 uncultured Coriobacteriaceae bacterium
AGGGCGAGTTCGCGTACCGCGGCATCAGCGTCGCGGCGGGGTACGCCATGTGGGACGCCGCCGCCGGGGGAGGCGCGCGCGAGGACGGGCAGCTCGCGGGGGCGCCCGGCCGCGCCTCGCGGACGGCCGGCGGGCGCGCGTCGCTCGACGAGCAGTTGGACGCCCTGGTCGACGCCGCGGACCGCAGCATGTACCAGGACAAGGCGCGCATGCACCGCGACAGCGACGATGGCGCGCGAGGCCTCCTGTCTGCGTCTGAAACGAGGTCGACATCGCGCTGACCGCAGCCGGCAGCACGGTTGACCCCTGCGAGTTCGCATGGCGCAACACCTGGTTCCCCGCACGGTTGCAAGGCGTCAACGCGCGGTCAACCTCGTCGAAAGAACGCCTCGGCATACTTTGCATCACATCGCAGGGCCATCGACCGATGGGCGCGATGCGAGACGCGAAGGATGTGATGCACATATGTGGCAGCACGTGGACGACGCCCCAACCCCGCTTCCCACCCCGGCTCCCGATCCGGTCCCCACGCTTCCCCCGGTTCTCGTGACCCCCGCTGCCACGGCCGTCGTCCCCGCCTAGGGGACGGACTCCCGCCTGCGGCGGACATCACGGCACCGACATCCACACGGCATCGCGGCCGCACGCCCGTCGTCGCCCTCGGCGGCGCGGGCGCGGGTGGCCGCGCGCGAAAAGGGGGACACCCATGCGCCTCATCGACACCGGGCTCACCGCGCAGGACATCAAGGACAAGGTCAGCACGTACATGATGGAGACCTACGAGCGCTACGGCTTCGTCGCCGAGCGCGGCATGGGCATGTACCTGTACGACGACAAGGGCGAGGCGTACCTGGACTTCTACGCCGGCATCGCCGTGAACAGCGCCGGCAACTGCAACGACAAGGTCGTCCTGGCCGTCATCGACCAGTGCATGGACCTCATGCAGACGTTCAACTAACCCTACACGATCCCGCAGGCGCTGCTCGCCGAGAAGGTCTGCACGACGATCGGCATGGACAAGATCTTCTACCAGAACTCCGGCGCCGAGGCCAACGAGGCCATGATCAAGCTGGCGCGCAAGTACAGTGTGGAGAAGTACGGGCCGCGCCGCTACGGCATCGTCTCGGCCAAGATGTCGTTCCACGGACGCACGGTCGGCGCGATGAGCGCCACGGGCCAGCCCGACAACGCCTGCCAGCAGGGCTTCGGCGACATGACGCCCGGCTTCACGTACGCGACGTTCAACGACCTCGCGTCGTTCGAGGCCGCCATCGACGACACCACGTGCGCGATCATGGTCGAGCCCGTCCAGGGCGAGGGCGGCGTGCGCCCGGCCACCCCGGAGTTCCTGCGCGGCCTGCGCGCGCTGTGCGACGAGCGCGGCCTGCTGCTGCTCCTGGACGGGCAGCGGCGGCCCCGAGATCGCCCGGATGATCGCCGACGACCTGGGCATCGAGTACTACGACCGCGACCTTGTCGACAAGGTCGGCGAGGCGCTGGACGTTGACCGTTCGCTGGTGGAGCGGGCGGACAACGACACCAACGTGCGCTTCAGCTTTGACACGTCGCTGGGGCCGCGCACGGGAAACCTCACGAACAGATGGCCGGCGAGGGCGCCGAGGGGGTGAGGTGAGATGGCCGTGCAGCAGACGTCCGAGTTCAACAAGGTCCTGAGCGCGTGGGACGTCCTCGTGCTGGCGTTCGGCGCGATCGTCGGTTTCGCCATCGGCGGCGTCATGGTGTTCTTCGTCGGCCTGACCTGCGCCGAGCACACGAGCGCGATGCCGCAGTGCGGCGGCGAGCACACCTGGAGCTTCCGGGCGATGGGCTCGGTCGGTTCGTTGGTCTGCACCTGGGCGATCACCCTGGGCTACACGGGCGTCGTCTGCCTTGAGGCGTGCGCGCTGCCCACGATCATCCAGTACATCTTCCCCGGCTTCATGCAGGGCTACCTCTACACGGTCGCCGGGTTTGACGTGTACGCGAGCTGGCTGGTCGTGGCGGTGATCGTGGCGATCGCCATCCTGGCGGTCAACGTCCGCAGCGTCAAGGCGGCCGCGCGCCCAGCCGCAACGGTGGCGGCGGCCTCGATGGCCGAGCGGCTCGTCCCGGCGACCAAGGCGTACGCCGAGGGCGACGCGTCAGAGGAGAAGATCGTCCACACGGTGTGTCGTGCCTGCATCGCGCAGTGCCCGATCCTCGCGCACGTCCGCGACGGGCGCGTCATCAAGCTGGAGGGCGACCCCGACGGCCCCATGACCCACGGCGCCGCGTGCGCCAAGGGCCTCGCCGGCATCCAGGCGCTCTACAACCCGATGCGCAACAAGTACCCCATGGTGCGCGTCGGCGAGCGCGGCCAGAACAACTTCAAGCGCGTGAGCTGGGACGAGGCGCTTGACACCATCGCCGACAAGCTCATGGAAGCCTACGACAAGTACGGCCCGGAGGCCGTGTTCACCTCCACGGGCGGCGGCGGCAACCCGCACATCAACGGCCCGATCCGCTTCGCCAACTGCTTCGGCGCGCCCAACACCTTCGAGCCCGGCTGCGCCCAGTGCTACCTGCCCCGCCAGAGCCAGGCGCGCCTCGTCTACGGCGGCCGCCCCGACGACAACCTCTCCATCGCCGACTCCAACGTGCTCGAGTTCTACTTCCAGGACACCGAGGCCCGCGCGGTCGTGCTGTGGGGCGCAGGCCCCAGCTGGTCCGGCCCGTCCATGACCGGCAACGCGATCGCCCGCCTGCGCGCCCGCAAGGAGGGCCTGAAGTCCGTCGTCATCGACCCGCGCTGCACGGCCGACGCTGCGAAGGCCGACGTCTGGCTGCCCATCCGCACCGGCACCGACGTCGCCCTCATGATGGCGTGGATCCGCTACATCATCGACCAGGAGCTCTTTGACAAGGAGTTCTGCCAGCAGTGGACGAACTTCCCCTTCCTCGTGGACCCCGACACGAAGCTGGACATCGACGCCAAGGAGATCGGCGGCGCCGAGGGCGACTACGTCGTGTACGACGAGGCCCAGGGCAAGGTCGTCTCGCTGCCCTACCCGTACCCCGAGGGCTATGACGTCGCGCTGTTCGGCTCCTACGACGTCACGTTCGCCGACGGCACGACGAAGAGCTGCAAGACCGGCTTCCAGGTGCTCAAGGAGGCCGTGGAGGACTTCACGCTGGAGAAGGCCGCCGACATCTGCTGGCTGGACGCCGACAAGATCGAGGAGGCCATCCACCTCTACACGGACAACTGCTCCACACTCATCCACGGCCTGGCGACCGACCGCAGCCCGCAGTCCGCGCAGGCGGCGCTCGCCGCGCTGGAGCTGGAGTGCATGATGGGCCACGTCGAGTGCCCCGGCGCCGCCCTGCAGGCGTTCGGCAAGCTCGGCCCGCAGCCGGGCATCGTCGAGAACGACACGTTCGGCCAGGGCTGCCTGCAGGCGCTCATCACCAAGGACATGCTCCGCAAGCGCCTGGGCGCGCCCGAGCACAAGGGCTTCTACAACTGGCAGGTCAGCCACATCCCGAGCGTCCTGAACGCCATCAAGACCGGCGAGCCCTACAAGCCGCGCATCTGGCTGGAGCGCTCCGGCAACAAGCTCGCGATGCTCGGCAACGTCAAGTCCTGGTACGAGGTGTTCCCGGAGATCGACTTCTGCGTCCACGCCTACATGTACCCGACGTCGTTCTCCATCGAGTGCGCCGACGTGCTCATGCCGATGCGCGAGTGGCTCGAGTGCCCCAAGCCGGTCAAGCTCATGAACATGATCTTCCCGCGCCAGGAGGTCACGCACCTCTTTGAGACCTGCGACGAGACGCTGTACTGGGCGCGCCTGGCCGCCAAGTGCGCCGAGCGCGGCCATGAGGGCTGCCGCCGTGCGTTCGACTGGAACGAGGTCGCGCCCGGCAAGTCCAAGCTGGACGGCAACTGGCAGATGGGCGTCGCCGACGGCATCCCGTGGGCGCACGACGAGGACGAGCTCGTGAGCTTCTTCATGCACGACGCCGTGGACCCGGACACCGGCGAGAAGCTGACGTTTGACGAGCTGTGCGAGAAGGGCCCGATCACCTACTCGCCGATGGAGACGTGGCGCCAGTACTACGTCTACAAGCAGACCAACCCCGAGACGGGCAAGCCCTATGGCTTCGGCTCGCACTCCCGCCGCGTGGAGCCCTACTCGGACATCACCGTCAAGCTCGGCCGCACCGGCTACCCGTTCGCGCTGTGCGACGAGGGACAGGTGGACCTGGGCGAGGACCTCTCGGTCGAGTACGAGCCCGTGCCCTACTACGAGGAGCCTGCCGAGAGCCCGCTGAGCGACACCGAGTACCCGCTCGTCATGACCGCCGGCCGCGTGCCGTACTTCCACCACGGCACCCTGCGCAACGTCCCGTGGCTGCGTGAGATCCAGCCGACCGCCGAGATCTGGGTCAACCCGCACGACGCCGAGACGTACGGCATCAAGCAGGACGGCGACTGGGTGAAGGTCAGCAGCCGCCGCGGCGAGACGTACGCCCGCGCCGTCATCACCGGCGCCATCGCGGAGGGCATGGTCTACCAGGAGCGCTTCTGGTACCCCGAGCTCCTGGACACCGACTACAAGGACCACGGCAGCTGGATGGCGGGCAACGTCAACGTCCTCACGAAGAACGACGCGCCGTTCAGCGACGTGTACGGCACGTACACGCTCGAGGGCTTCCAGGTGAAGATCGAGCCTGTCGACGAGTGCCCCTTCCCGATCTGGACCGAGCCCGAGCAGTTCGAGGCCTGGCTCCCCGAGCCGAGCGACCCGACGGCCGATGACTACGAGATTTCGGAGGAGATCTAAATGCCTCACAACGCGATCGTTGTCAACCTGAACCTCTGCACGGGGTGCATGTCCTGCGAGGTCGCCTGCAAGCAGGAGAACGACGTCCCGCTGGGCGTCTACTGGAACCGCGTCCAGCGCATCGCGCAGGGCGACTCGTACCCCGACTTCAAGCAGTTCTGGCTGCCCACGATGTGCCAGCAGTGCGAGAACGCGCCCTGCGTTGAGGTCTGCCCGGTCGGCGCCTCCTATCGCGACGCGGACGACAACACGGTCCTCATCGACCAGGAGAAGTGCATCGGCTGCCAGCGCTGCAT
>CACZRK010000185.1 GCA_902783515.1 uncultured Coriobacteriaceae bacterium
CGCCGCCGCAAGGAGGAAGAGGAGAAGCGCCGCCACGTGGACGACGCGCCGAAGTCCATCCCGTCCTTCAACAGCCTGCTCGCGCAGATCGCGGCGCAGGAGAAGATCCTCGCGCAGAGCAAGGCGGAGGCGCAGGCGAAGCCCACCGACGCGCAGGACGCCAACGCCGGCGCGCCCAGCGGCCGCGGCGGTCGTGGCCAGCGCGGCCGCGGTCGCCAGGACGAGGCGGGCGCCGACCGCGGTGACAGGTCGTCTCGCGGCGGCAAGGGTAAGAAGGCCCGCCGCGCCGAGGCCGCGCCCGAGGAGAGCGCGCCCGAGGAGTACAACCGCGACAGCGTGCTCGCCGAGGCCCGCGCCGCCGTCGCCGCCGCCGAGCGCGAGACGGGCGGCCGTCGCAAGAAGCGCAAGGAGCGCCGCGAGGCTGCCGCCGAGGAGGCGCGCCACGAGGAGGCCATCAAGGAGGCCATCGCCAACGACCAGAACCCCGATGACCTTGACGTCGTCAAGATTCCCGAGGGCTCGACGGTCTCCGAGTTCGCTGAGACGCTGGACGTGCCCGCCAACGACATCATCAAGCGCCTGTTCCTGCTTGGCTCGCCGCTGACGCTGACGCAGACGATGAGCAACGACCTGATCGAGCTCATCGCCGACGACCTCGGCCGCCGCGTGAAGATCCAGACGCCGGAGGAGGAGAGCACCTACACCTTCTACGACGATCCGAAGGACCTCAAGCCGCGCCCGCCGGTCGTCACGGTCATGGGTCACGTCGACCACGGCAAGACGTCGCTGCTTGACGCCATTCGCAACACGGGCGTCGCCGAGGGCGAGGCGGGCGGCATCACGCAGCACATCGGCGCGTCCGAGGTCATGATCAACGGCCAGCAGATCACGTTCATCGACACCCCCGGCCACGAGGCGTTCACGGCCATGCGTGCCCGCGGCGCCAAGGTGACCGACATCGTCGTCCTGGTCGTCGCCGCCGACGACGGCGTGATGCCCCAGACGATCGAGGCCATCAACCACGCGAAGGCGGCCAGCGTGCCGATCGTCGTCGCGATCAACAAGATCGACAAGCCCTCCGCCAATCCCGAGCGCGTCATGCAGGAGCTCACCGAGCACGGTGTGCAGCCCGAGGAGTGGGGCGGCGAGAACATCTTCGTCCGCGTCTCCGCGAAGAAGCACATCGGCATCGACGACCTGCTGGAGGCCATCCTGCTGCAGGCCGAGGTCCTGGAGCTCAAGGCCAACCCCGACACGTTCGCGAGCGGCTACGTCCTGGAGGCGCGTCTGGACCGCGGCCGCGGCCCCGTCGCGACCGTCCTGGTGAACCGCGGCACGCTGCACGTCGGCGACGTCGTGCTCGCCGGCACGTCGCACGGCCGCGTGCGCGCCATGATCGGCCAGCACGGCAAGCGCGTGACCGACGTCATGCCCTCGTGCGCCGCCGAGATCCAGGGCTTGGACAGCGTGCCGGACGCCGGCGACGAGTTCCGCGTGTTCGCCGACGAGCGCTCCGCGCGCGAGATCGCCGACGCCCGCGCCCTCAAGAAGCGCCAGGCGGAGCAGGAGCGCCACCAGCACGTCACGCTTGAGAACCTCTTTGACGAGATGGAGCAGCGCGAGGTCAAGGAGCTCAACCTGGTCGTCAAGGCGGACGTCGTGGGCTCCATCGAGGCCCTCGCCGGTCAGCTCGCCAAGATCGACCAGACGGAGGTCAAGATCTCCATCATCCACTCGGCGGTTGGCGCCATCTCGGAGACCGACGTCACGCTCGCGGCCGCGTCCGACGCCATCATCATCGGCTTCGGCGTGCGTCCCGACGCCAAGGCGCGCGCGGCGGCCGAGCGCGCGGGCATCCAGATCAAGACGTACCGCGTCATCTACGACGCCATCAACGACATCGAGGCGGCGCGTCAGGGCATGCTCGCCCCGGAGTTCGAGGACAAGGACACCGGCAGCGCCGAGGTCCGCGAGACCTTTAAGGTCCCGCGCGTCGGGACGATCGCCGGCTGCATGGTCACGAACGGCGAGGTCTCGCGCGACGACAAGGCGCGCGTGGTCCGCGACGGTGTGATCGTCTTCGAGGGCGCCATCGCCTCGCTGCGCCGCTTCAAGGACGACGTCAAGAGCGTGAAGGCTGGCTACGAGTGCGGCATCGGCATCGACGGCTTCCAGGACATCCACCTGGGCGACGTCATCGAGACGTTCCGCACCGTGCAGGTTGAGCGCACCGCCAAGACCACGGAGAAGTGATCGCATGAAGCAGAACTCATCGTCGCGGCGTCTCGCGAAGCAGGCGCGCGAGATCATCTCCACGATCCTGCTCACGGAGATCTCCGACCCGCGCCTGGCGATGGTGACCGTCACGGACTGCGAGGTCTCCATCGACCGCTCGCTGTGCAAGGTCTACGTGGCCGCCCAGCCAGACACGTACGAGGAGGTCGCGGAGGGGCTCGAGTCCGCCAAGGGGCGCATCCGCACCCTGCTCGGCCATGCGATCGACTGGCGCGTCACGCCGGAGCTTGACTTCCACATCGACACGACGACCGACCAGGCCATGCGCATCGCCGAGGCCCTCAAGAACGTTCCGCCCACGCTTGGCGTCGAGAAGGACGAGTTCGGCTACCCGATCGAGGATGACGAGGACGTCGACGCCGACGAGGATGACGAGGACGGCGACGGCCGTGACGCGGGCACGGTGGCCGCGCAGGACGAACGCTAGACACGGCCTGGTACCGGCCGGGCACCGAGGAGTGGCACATGAAGCAGGAGATCATCAGCCCCAGTGACGACGGCGGGCAGGCGGGCAGGGCGCGGCAGTTCGACGAGGTCGCGCAGGCGCTCGCACGGGCGCGGACCGTCTGCGTGTGCGCGCACGTCGATCCCGACGGCGACGCGCTGGGCTCCACGCTCGCCGTCACCGCGCTTGTCAGGTCAATGTGGCCTGACAAGCTGGTGACGCCTCTCTTCGCGAACGAGCACGCCTCGCTCACGCCCTTCGAGTACCTGCCCGGCGCGGGTGACCTCATGTACGCGGGCGCCTACGACGCGACGCCTGACCTGTTTGTCGCCGTGGACACCCCCAACGCCGAGCGCCTCGGCGCCGGCGCGCAGGTCCTTGCCCGCGCCGGCGACTCGTGC
>CACZRK010000186.1 GCA_902783515.1 uncultured Coriobacteriaceae bacterium
CACGGCGACGGTCGACGCGGGCGCTTCGCCGGGCGCGACGGGCAGGCGGGCGACGCCGGTCGCGCCGCCCGCGGGCTCCTCGTCGGGCGTCCCCGCACGGTGTCGGCGGTCCCACGCGTCCAGCTCGCGGGCGAAGCCGGCCTTCGCGTCAAAGAGCGCCGTCGCCTGGTCGTGCAGGCTGCGGTAGACCTCCTCGCGCGACTCGCCATGGGACGCCGCGCGCAGCTCGGCGAGGTAGTCGCACGTGATCGCCATGTACGCCGGCTCGCAGGCAGTCCCGCGCAGCGGGACGGGCGCCATGTAGGGCGCGTCCGTCTCGCTCACGATCGTCTCCAGCCGGCATGCGGGGTCCTGCAGCGCCTCGCGCAGCTGGCCCATCCCGGCGAACGTCACGGCGCCGCCGATGCCCACGTGGCACCCCATCGCCGCGAAGGTGCGGTACGTCGCGAGGTCGCAGTCAAAGCAGTGCATGACGGCGCCGGCGGCGGGGATGCCGCACCGGCGCATGATGACCGCGGCCTCGTCGTGCGCCTCGCGCACGTGCAGCGACACGGGCGCGTCAAGCGCCACGGCCAGCGCCAGCTGCTCCTCGAAGGCAGCCCGCTGCACGTCGCGCGGGGACAGGTCGTAGTGGTAGTCC
Organism: uncultured Coriobacteriaceae bacterium; assembly: GCA_902783515.1. Classification (GTDB taxonomy): domain Bacteria; phylum Actinomycetota; class Coriobacteriia; order Coriobacteriales; family UMGS124; genus CAIFEU01. The sequence continues at coordinate 641 of CACZRK010000186.1, forward strand.
AGGCCGATCTCGCCGACGCCGGCGCACACCGGCTCGCGCAGCAGCGCGCGCATCGCGTCGCGCGCGGCGCGGTCGAACAGCCGCGCGTTGTGCGGGTGGCACCCCACGAGCAGGCGGACGCGCGGCACCGCCACGTCGCGCCTGCCCCACCCGTCCAGGATCTCGCGGGCGCGCGCGAGCCAGCCGTCCAGGCTCGCGAGCACCGACCGCGGGTCGCGGGCGTCCTCGGTCGGGTCCACGACGGTCACGATCAGGTCCGCGCCCGCCATCGCGTCGCGCGCGACGGCCAGGGCGGGGTCCAGGTGGACGAGCGAGGTGAGGTGCGTGTGGCTGTCCGCCAGCGGGCCCGCCGGCACCGGGCAGGCGACCGGCTTGCCCTTCTTCGTCAGGAAGAACGCGTCGCGCTCGGGCGTCATGCGCGCCCCTTACGCCTGCGCGGCGGCCGCGACGGCGTCGGCGTCCAGGCGGGGGAACAGCGCGTCGCCCTTCACGACGGGCGAGCCGCCCTCAAACTGGCCCCACGCGCACGCGGCGCGCAGGTCGTCGGTCGGCTCCGTCGGCAGCGACAGGCGGCGCATGACCTCGGCGGACGTCGCGGGCGTGATCGGCGCGAGCAGCACGGCGCACAGGCGGATGGTCTCCAGCAGGCCCCAGATGACGAACGCGAGGTCGTCGGCGCGCGACGGGTCCTTCGCGAGCGCCCACGGCGCGGACTGCTCGATGTAGAGGTTGGCCGCCTCGGCGAGCGCCATCGCCTCGCGCGCGCCGGCCTGGTAGTCAAAGGCGCCCATGGCCTTCGCGTAGCGCTCGTAGACGTCGGCCGCCGCGTCGCGCAGTGGGCTCTCGCGCTCCGCATAGCCGTCGCCGCGCGCCGGTGAGGCGCCGTCAAAGTACTTCGCGGACATGTTGAGCGTCCTGCTCACCAGGTTGCCCCAGCTGTTCGCGAGGTCGGCGTTGTAGACCTGCGCCATGCGCTCGAATGAGATCGCGCCGTCGGCGCCGTGCGCCACGTCGGTCATGAAGTAGTAGCGGTAGCCCTCCACGCCCAGCAGGTCAAGCACCTGCTGCGGGGCGATCGCGTTGCCGCGGCTCTTGGACATCTTCTCGCCCCTGCCGTCGGCGCCGCGCACGAGCAGGAAGCCGTGGGCGAGCACGTGCTCGGGCACCGCCAGGCCCGCCGCCATGAGCATCGCGGGCCAGATCACGCAGTGGAAGCGGATGATGTCCTTGCCGACGACGTGCGTCTGCGCCGGCCAGCGGAAGGCGAGCTCGTCGGCCTTCTCGGGGTCGCCGTAGCCGACGGCCGTCAGGTAGTTGATGAGGGCGTCAAACCACACGTACGTCACGTGGCGCTGGTCAAAGGGCAGCGGGATGCCCCAGTCAAAGCTCGTGCGCGTGACGGAGAGGTCCTTCAGGCCGCCCTCCACGAACGAGCGCACCTCGTTGTAGCGGATCTCGGGCTGGATGAAGTCGGGATGCGCGTCGTAGAAGTCCAGCAGCGGCTTCTGGAACTCCGAGAGCTTGAAGAACCAGCTCTCCTCGCTGATGCGCTCCAGCGGGCGGCCGCAGTCCGGGCAGACCGGCGCGTCGGCGGGGCGATCCTTGTTCGCCTCGGCGTGGCGCACGTCCGTCTCGGTGAAGTAGGTCTCCTCGGGCACGCAGTACCAGCCCTCGTAGGAGCCCTTGTAGATGTAGCCGCGGTCGCGCATGACCTCCCAGAAGTGCTGGACGCTGCGGACGTGGCGCGGCTGCGTCGTGCGGATGAAGTCGTCGTTGGAGATCTCCAGCGTGCGCCAGAGGTCGGCGAAGTCGGGGACCATGGAGTCCACCCACTGCTGCGGCGTCATGCCGTGGGCGGCGGCGGAGTCGGCGACCTTCTGGCCGTGCTCGTCCAGGCCGGTGAGGAACTTCACATCGTAGCCGTCCATGCGCCGGAAGCGCGCCTGCGTGTCGCACACGATCGTCGAGTACGCGGTGCCCAGGTGCGGCTTGGCGTTGCAGTAGTAGATCGGGGTCGTGATGTAGTAGGACGGCTTGGCCGCGGCGTCCTTGGCGGGTTCGATCGCCATGTGCGTGTTCCTCCCGTTCGCGTCGCCGTCGGTCCCGTCGGCGGCGCACGTGTCGAAGCGTTTTTCTTTCAGCCGACTATCCTAGCATCCGGCGCGGGACGGGCCGCCCCTGTCGAGAAACCCGTCCAAAGACCAAGGTTCGCGTGCCCACGCCTAGCCACGCGCCGCGTCGGCCGCGCGCTGGATCAGGTCGTAGACCTCGCCGCGCGGCCTGCCGCTTCGCGCGGCGAGCTCGCGCGCGAGCGCGCTCTTCGGCGTGCCCTGCGCGAGGCCGGCGGCGATCGCGGCG
>CACZRK010000187.1 GCA_902783515.1 uncultured Coriobacteriaceae bacterium
GAGGTTAACGCGGGGGTCGCCCTTCTCCACGGGCCTCGATCTGCGGCGCCTCCCCGTCGCGCCCTTGGCCTGGAGCCCGAGCCTCCTCATCACGTTGAGGATGCGCCTCTCGCTGACGGCGACGCCGCCGCGGCGGAGCTCACGGTTGATGCGGCGGTACCCGTACCTTCCCTTGTGCCTGTCGAATATCTCCACGACGAAACGCTCGAGCGCCTCGCGCTCTGTCTGCGCATTCGACCTCCTGCGCCCCGGGAACTCATGGTAGCCGGACTTCGACACCTCGAGGGTTTCGCAAGCCTTCCTGATGGGGCCGAGCTCGCCCCCGTGCTCCTTGAGGAATCGGTGCCTCACGCACGGTCTTGGCTCAAGAAGGCCCGGAAATTTTTTAGGAGCTCGTTCTCGCGTTCCAGCTCCTCGACCTTCTTCCTGAGCTTGACGGTCTCGTGGTCCTTGTTGATCTTCGGGCTTCCGTTGCCGGGAAACGCGCCGTCTCTCATGGCCTCGTACTCCCGTGCCCAGCGGCGCGAGGTGGAGTCCTTGATCTGCGGCTCTTCGGAAAGCTCCCTCACGGTCATGTCGCCGCTGAGGACGACCTGGGCGGCGGCGATCTTGAACTGCCTGTCGTACCGCTTTCTCCTTTGGGTCATCATGAACACCTTTCACCCTTAACTTGGTGTCCAAAATATACTACCCGCTCCAAGCGTGTAACCTTTTCTTGGTCCAGGATTCCCACCGCAGTCCCAACCGCAAATAAGACGCTATCAAACACACCGGTGGCTCCTGCACGCGCCTGCCCGGCTTCGCCCCGCCTCGCGGCACGGGCGTCAGGCCGGCGTCACGCGCCCAGGGCGCCCCTGATGATCGTGCGGTACTCGTCGGCGCGCTCGGTCGCCGCGGGAGTGAGGGACGGCCGCCCCCGCCTGGACGTCCCCAGCTCGACGTGCGGCGCGTGCTCGACGTTCGTGCCGATCACCTCGGACATCGCGCCCGCCCTCGCGTGCGTGATCGAGTTGCGCAGACGCCCCGCGTCGACCGGGCACCTGGCCTTTGCGTGGCCCTCCGCGGCCATGCCCACGGCGTCGAGCGCCCGCGCGACCGCCGGGCCGATCGCCTCCAGCCACTCGTTCGTGTGGTCCCCCAGCACCTCGACGCTTCCCGCCATGCGCACCGCCCCCTCGCGGCGCATGGTCGCGCGGGCGTCACGCGGCACGAAGAAGGCCCCCGCCGTGGTGGCGAGGGCCTTCTTTCCCAGAACTGCGAAAAGTTTGACGGATCGTTAGAGCTTTACTGGATCGCTATTGAAGAGCTAGAAGCTTTTCTTCGCGCGCTCCGTAGCCTTCTCGGTAAGGACAAACTTACCGTCAACGATCTTCCACCATTCCTTGTTCGTCTGCCAGTACAGCGGTTCGGTGTCGTATGTCATCCAAGGCTCCCGACAAGCTCATGTCTTTCTCGACGCCTGACGCCTTGCGCATCCCGTCAGGCGAGTCATTCGGCTCGCAGCCAACGCCTGCGCCAGTCGACGCCCGTGCCCCTTCGCTCGCCCATTATCGCACGGGGTGCGAAAGCGTGACGCTGCGTCTCGGCACACAAAAAAGCCCGCTCGGCCACCGGCCGAACGGGCTCACGAGTTCAAAGATGGCTCCCCGAGCAGGACTCGAACCTGCAACAACTCGGTTAACGGCCGAGTGCTCTACCATTGAGCTATCGGGGAATCGCTCAAGTGCGAGAGACAATGTACGTGAAGTCGCGAGATGCGTAAAGCAGATCGTCAAAAAACGCCACCCGTGGGCATTCGCACACATCGTCTCCACACGTCACGCCCGTCACGCCCGCAGTCCGACAGTCTGCGTCGAATGCCACGGGCGGCGCGGGCGCACTCCCGTGGGCGAACCACCCGTGGGCACGTCCCCGTCACACGCGCCGGTAGACGCCGATCACGAACTCCACGTCCGTCCGGAGCGTCTGCAGACCCTCCAGCCGAGCGCGTCCCTCGCGACTCGTGCGGAAGTAGTACGGCGTCATCTGAAAGACCGCGGCGATGTCCTCGGGCGACTGCAGCTCCACCCGTGCGCTCACCTTGCGCCGGTCGACGAGCGGCAGCGTCGCGGGGTCGGTCTCGGGCAGACGCTCGTCGTTCTGGCGCGGCACGTCGTAGAGCACCTCCTTGAGCCCCAGCAGGTGCCGCGCGCCCGGCACGACGGAGAAGAGGGTCGCGCCAGGCCGCAGCACGCGCGCGAACTCGGGCTCGCAGAACGGGGCGAACAGGTGCGTCGCCACGTCCATGGAGGCGTCCGGCAGCGGGATCGCCGTCATGTTCGCGACGAAGTACGTCGCGCCGCCGCGCCTCGCGGCGAGCCGCACCATCTCGCGCGCGAGGTCAAACCCGTACGCCTCAACGTCCGGGATCGCCCCGAGGGCGCTCGTGTAGTAGCCCTCGCCGCAGCAGATGTCCAGCAGGCGCAGGGGCCTCTCGACGCCAGGGGCCTCGCCGGCACGCGCGGCGACGAGGCCTGTCACCAGCCGCACGAGCTCGTCGCGCAGCGGCGCGTAGTACCCGCGGTTCAGGAAGTCGCGACGGCTGCGCGCCTGCGCCTTCGGGTCGCCCGTCCTGTCGCCGCCGCGCTGCGAGCGCAACAGGTTCAGGTAGCCCTCGCGCGCCTCGTCAAACGTGTGGCCGTTCGGACAGCGCGCCACGCGGTCGCGCAGGCGCAGGGGCTGGGCGCATATCGGGCACAGGAGCATCGGGGAAACCTTCCGTCGGGGTCGTTCTGAGGGCACGGGGACGCGGGCCGCGCCGCGTCAACGACGGCACCCGCGTGTCACCGGCGGCCGACGCGAGGTCGCGCGCCGCGGCAGCCCCCCCACTCTACCAGCCCGATGCGCGTCGTTTGTGATCGCGCCGCCCTCGCCCTATTCCCTGCGACGCAGGTCGCCGCCAAGGGCGACGCCGCGCGCGGTCACGTAGGTCACGAGGAAGTAGCCGCCGTACAGGGCGAGCGCCGCCGCGACGGCGATGGCGTACGGGCGCGCGGGGTCGATGCCGCCGACGCCGCTCAGCGCGTCCGCCAGCACGCCGAGCGCCACGTACGCATGCACCAGCGCGAGGGCCAGCGGCGCCACGAAGTACGCGGCGACCTGGAACAGCACCGCGTGCGAGACCATGCGTGGCTCGGCTCCCAGCTCGCGCAGCGTCCGGTAGCGCCCCACGTTGTCCGCCGCGGCGGAGAGCTGCTGGATCGCCAGGATCGCGGCGCACGAGATGAACAGCACGAAGCCGAGGTAGATGGCGACGTACGCGATGGTCGCCGTCATGCCGGCCCCGTTCGCCTCGCCCTCCGCCCGCGTCTGCCAGAAGGACGCCGGCCAGCGGGACGAGGACGACGTCGCCGCGTCGACGGGCGCGTCGGACGACAGCGCGGAGCCGATCGCGTCGTTCAGCGCCACCGCCGACGCGCCGTCCGCGTAGACGAGGTCAAGGACGGAGTAGCTGCGCGTGAGCTCGCCGGCGTGGCGCGCGATGACGTCGTCGGGGACCACGAGCGAGGCGCCGATGGGCGTCGAGGAGCCGTTCTGAAAGTACGTGACCCTCGGCGCGACCGTCATCGGAAGCTCCTCGCCGCAGAGGGTGACGGACGCCCGCTGCTCGCCCACCTGCCGCCAGTAGTCGATCAGCGTGTCGTCGGCGCACACGATCGTCGCCTCGCTCTCGGAGACCTGCAGGTCGGGGCGATCCCGCAGGCGCATGGCCGCATTGAACTGGCTGGCGGCCATGACGCCGACGGGCGCGTCCGCGCCCGCCTCCACGACCTGGCGCGTCGCCGCGCCCACGTCCGCGGTCACGCCCTGCGCGAGCGCCCCGAACGTGAGGTCGTCCGCGCCGTACCGGTCGATCTGCGCGTGGCCGGCGTCCGCCAGCCCCGGCACGAGCGCGACGATGCCGCGGAACATGTCCCCGCCGTCGCGCTCCATCGCCTCGACGTCGGCGCTGACGTCCGTGCTGGTGCCCGCCGCCTCGGCCGGCTCCCCCTCGCGCGCCGTGGCCTGCGCGGCCTGCGCGGTCCACGACGTGAGCGACGCGTCATAGACGGTCACGCCCTCCAGCGAGCCGTTCACCGACGCCGTCATCGCAAGGCCGCTCGCGGTCGCCGTGACGCCCAGGAACAGGGCGGCGCACACGACGGAGACGGAGAGCCAGGAGCTGTTCACGCGGCTGTTGAGCTCCCGCAGCGAGAACATGTTGAGGCCGCGCAGGTACAGGCCCCGCCACCGCTGGGCGGCCCGCAGCACGAACCCGGAAAGCGAGAAGAAGAACAGCAGCGTGCCGACGCTCACGAGCAGCGTCGCGACCTTGAAGTGCCAGTCCAGCGTGAGCAGGCCGCCGACCCGCAGCACGTGGTACGCCGTCCCGATCAGCGCGAGCGCGATGACGAACAGCGCCACGCACAGCGGCAGGCTGCGCACCCTGATCGTCTCGACGGCCCTGTCCGCGTCGATGAGGTCGATGAGCCTGAACCGGCTGACGCAGGCGACGTTGAACAGGGCGGTCACCGCGAACATGCCCGCGAAGCACAGCACGGCGGCTAGGCACGCGTCGCCCGAGAACACGAGCGCGAAGCCGCTCACGGTCACCTTGAACAGGCTCGCCGTCACGTAGAGCATGAGCTGCGAGAGCGCCACGCCTAGGGCGACGCCCGCCACGAGCGCGCCCGCGCCGACGAGCAGCGTCTCGCACACGACGATCCCGCTCACGCCGGCGCGGCTCATCCCGAGCGTGAGGTAGATCCCGAACTCGTGCTTGCGCCGTCGGATGAGGAACTGGTTCGCGTAGACCATGAGGAAGCCGAGCACGACGGCGACGAACACGGACACGCCGCCGATCAGGTCGCCGAGCATCTGGACGACCTGACGGGTGTCCGCGCCCATCTGCAGAATCGCCGCCTGCTGGCGAACGGAGTTGAACGCGTAGAACACGCTCACGCCGAACACGAGCGTGAGGAAGTACACGCCGAAGTCGGAGAGCGACCGGCGCACGTTGCCGACGGCGATCTTAGCGTACATCCGCCGCCTCCCCGCCCATGAAGGAGACGACGTCGATGACCTCATGGAAGAAGTCGGCGCGCGCCCTGTCGCCGCGGCGCAGCTCGTTGAAGACGCGCCCGTCCTTGATGAAGAGCACGCGGCCGGCGTAGCTCGCGGCGAAGGAGTCGTGCGTGACCATGAGGATCGTCGCGCCCTCGGCGTTGATGCGCTGGAACGTCTCCAGGAGCAGGCGCGCGTTGCGGGAGTCGAGCGCGCCCGTCGGCTCGTCGGCGAGCACGAGCGCGGGGTCGGTCACGAGCGCGCGGGCCGCCGCGACGCGCTGGCGCTGCCCGCCGCTCATCTGGCGCGGGTACCTGTCCAGGACCTCGGTCACGCCGAGCCGCGCGCACGCGTCGCGGACGCGCCCGTCCACCGTCCGCGGGTCCGTCCGGTTGATCGTGAGGGCGAGCGCGACGTTCTCGCCGCCGGTCAGCGTGTCCAGCAGGTTCGCGTCTTGGAAGATGAACCCCAGCCGCTCGCGCCGGAAGCGCGCGAGGTCGCGCTGCCGCAGCTCCGTGACGTCCTGCCCGTCCAGCAGGATCTGGCCCGCCGTGGGCCGGTCGATCGTCGCGATGCAATTGAGCAGCGTCGACTTCCCGCTGCCCGAGGCGCCCATGATGGCGACGTACTCGCCCCTCTCGACGTCAAACGTGACGCCGTCGAGCGCCCTCGTGACGACGCCCCTGGACCCGTAGC
>CACZRK010000188.1 GCA_902783515.1 uncultured Coriobacteriaceae bacterium
AGAAGGCCGCCACGAGCGGCGCCGCCGATGCGGGCGGATCACGCGCCGCGGACGCCGCCGGCGCGGGCGTCGCGGCGGACGACAAGGTTGTCTGGGGCCACTGCTCGCCCAACTGCTACGGGCGGTGCGCGCTGCGCCTGCACGTGCGTGACGACCAGGTGACCTGGGTCGAGAGCGACACCACCGGCGACGACACGTTCGGAGACCACCAGATCCGCGCCTGCCTGCGCGGGCGCTCCCTGCGTCGCCTGCTCAACGACCCCGACCGTCTGACCCGTCCGCTCAAGCGCGTCGGGCCGCGCGGCAGCGGGGAGTTCCAGGAGGTCAGCTGGGACGAGGCCATCCAGTTCATCTACGACAACTACACGCGCGTGCTGGACGAGTACGGTCCCTCGGCCGTGTTCTGCACGAACGCGACGGGCGTGAAGGCGCAGAACATCTCCGACTTCCTGCCGCGTCTGCTCAACCTCAACGGCGGCTTCCTCATCAACTCCGGCGGTTACAGCGCCCACCAGATCAAGACAGCCCTGCCGTACCTGTACGGCAAGCGCTCGGGCAACTCGTCGGCCGACATCAAGAACTCCAAGCTCGTCGTCATGTTCGGCGACAACTTCAGCGAGAACAAGCTCGGCGGCGCCGGCGACGGCTACGTGATCGAGCACGCGCTGGAGGAGGGCGGCGCCGAGGTCGTGATCATCGACCCGCGCTTCACCCCGACGGCTGCCGTGCACGCCGACCAGTGGATCCCGATCCGCCCCGGCACCGACGCAGCGCTCGTGGACGCCATGGCGTACGTGCTCATCACCGAGGACCTCGTCGACCACGACTTTCTCGACAGCCACTGCATCGGCTACGACGAGGACACGCTGCCCGAGGGCGCGCCCGCGGGCGGCTCCTACAAGAGCTACATCACCGGCGCGGGACCCGACGGCGTCCAGAAGACCCCGGAGTGGGCGAGCCCCATCACCGGCATCCCCGCGCAGACGATCGTCGACCTCGCGCGCCGCGTCGCGGCCGCCAAGCCCTGCTGCATCATGCAGGGCCTCGGTGGCCAGCGCCAGCAGAACGGCGAGCAGACGACGCGCGCCATCTGCATGCTGGCGATCCTGACGGGCAACGTCGGCGTCGCGGGCGGCGGCACGGGCTCGTCGTTCGGCAGCTACGACCTCGCGGGCATCGAGGTCCCGACCGGCGACAACCCCGTCAAGGCGTCGGTCCCCACCTACATGTGGGTGGACGCCGTCGCGCGCGGGGGCGAGCTCACCAAGAAGAACGCGGGCATCAAGGGCGTCGACCAGCTTGAGCAGCCCATCAAGATGATCTTCAACTACGGCGGCAACAGTCTCACCAACCAGCAGGGCAACGTGCGGCGCAGCCACGAGGTGCTCGCCGACGAGAGCCTGTGCGAGTGCATCGTCGTGTGGGAGACGAAGATGACCGACTCGGCGCGCTACGCCGACGTCATCCTGCCCGACCTCATGCCCGTCGAGCAGCCCAACTTCGTCGCCGGCGAGTACGACGGCTCCATGGGCTACCTCATCATGGGCCAGCCGTGCACGGGCCCCACGTTCGAGCGCAAGACGCTCTACCAGAGCCTGTGCCTGCTCGCCGACAAGCTCGGCTGCCTGGACGCGTTCACCGAGGGGCTGGACGAGCAGGGCTGGCTGGAGCGCCTGTACCGCGAGGCGCAGGCCGACAACGACGCCTGGCCGGCCTACGAGGACATGCTCGCGCGGGGCGTCTGGCGCCAGCAGAACCCGAAGGGCGACGCCGTGGCGTTCAAGGCGTTCCGCGAGGACCCCGAGGCGAACCCGCTGGACACCGACTCCGGCAAGATCGAGATCTACTCCCAGAAGCTCGCCGACCTCGCCGCGTCGTGGGACCTGGGGGAGGGCGACGTCATCAGCCCGCTGCCCGTGTTCGTGCCGGCGGTCAACGGCTGGGACGGCACGCCGAACGAGCAGTACCCGCTGCAACTCGTGGGCTATCACGCCCGCGGGCATGCGCACTCGTCGTTCACGCAGGTCGACGTCCTCACGCAGGCGAACTACGACGCGTTCTGGATCAACCCGGCGGACGCCGAGGCACGCGGCATCGCCGACGGCGACCTCGTGCACGCGTTCAACGAGACCGGCGACATCCGCGTGCCGGCGCGCGTCACGAACCGCGTGATGCCGGGCGTGACGGCGTACGCCGAGGGACTGTGGGTGCGTATGGCCGAGGACGGCGTGGACGAGGGCGCGAGCGTGAACTCGCTCATCCCGTCGCACCCGTCGCCCCTGGCGAAGGCCATGCCGGCCAACGGCAACATGATCCAGGTTGAGAGGGCGATGTAGATGACTCAGCGGGCATTCTTCCTGAACGGCCGTCGCTGCACCGGCTGCAAAACGTGCCAGATGGCGTGCATTGACCTGCACGACCTGCCGGCCGGCCGCACGTTCCGTCGCGTCTACGAGTACACCGGCGGCGGCTGGGGGCGCGACGCCGACGGCCGCGCCACGCAGGACCTGTTCGGCTACTACCTGTCGGTGTCGTGCAACCACTGCGACGAGCCGGCGTGCGTCCCCGCGTGCCCGACCG
>CACZRK010000189.1 GCA_902783515.1 uncultured Coriobacteriaceae bacterium
GAGGAGAATTATAGGGGTCTCAGAAACATTTGGGGCACGTTGGTCCTCTTGCGCCCGACGTACATACGATTTGCCCAGGGATCGGCATCTGCCTGCCCGACCTCGTGAGCGCCGTCGTCGCCGTGTCGCCCTCGGACGTGTGCTGCGAGGGCATCTCCGCGGCGGGCCGACGGATGGGAGTCTCGGCCTTCACGTTTGCGTGCAGGGACGTCCCCTGGGCCCCCGTCGAGTTCTCTCTCCCGCGCGTGGCGGCAGACTCGCTGCGCAGGGGCAGCCTCAGCATGCACACCTGTTATCGCAACAAGGGAAGGGCGGACGCGGCCTTCCTGCCCATCGAGCGCATCAGGGGGCCCATCCTGCTCCATACGCCCGCGCATGACGACATGTGGGACTCGGAGGGCTCCTGCGCCTCCATGCTGGAGCGACTCGGGAGGGCCGGCTTCGGCTCCCAGGCAACGTGTCTCAGCTACGGGCACGCAAGCCATTTTCTCGCTCCCGTGAGGAGCCGCCTTGCCAGAGTGTTCAAGGAGGAGCGAGGGCATCACGCGCAGTGCCGGGACTCTGACCTGGCGTCCATGAGGGACGCGCTCGACTTCCTGGAGGAAAGCTGGCGCTCGGGCCTGGTGACCACGGAGAAACCCGTCAGAACGGGACCCACGCGCATGGGCCAAAAGCATGGGCCAAAACGCGCGGACCAGATGTGGATCAAAAACAAAACAGGCCAGAAACGATGCCTCTGGCCTGCGAATGTATGGTGGGCGTTACAAGATTTGAACTTGTGACCTCTTCCGTGTCAGGGAAGCGCTCTCCCCCTGAGCTAAACGCCCGAAGCGCGCCTTGCGGTGCGAAGGGGTACATTACCAAAGCTGATGTGTCTGGGCAAGAACATGTCGTCTGCCACAGTCTCGTTCACACCTTCTCCTCATGCGCGACAGAGGCCGGCTGGAGCCGACGCGGCACGGCCTCGGTCGTGGCGAGCCAACGCGGGATGCTCGCCACGATGGCCGCGCGCCCGCTAGGTCCCAGGGTAAGCCGCAGTGACGCCTTCAATTACGGCCTCAACCGTGCATTTATAAAATTGTAGAAACCTTTTTTTAGTGTTGTTAACTGCATCAATGCCTTTTCCAGTAATGCGATAGCCGGTACTCCATTTTCCGTCACATGGAGTCGTGCTTGGCGCAATCAAACCATCTTGAAGAAGTGTTTCTTGTATATCTTGAAGTTCTCCCTTTGTGCAGTGGAGCGACTCCTCATTTACGTAGTAACGCTTGTTCAACGCATTAAGATAGTCATAGATGTTGTCCTCAATAGATCGGTCGTTCTTCTTCCTAACGACGTACAGAGGACGAGCATCTTCGGGTATCTGCCAGACTTGATGGCTGTCTTTGATGGCCCCCGCAAGCCGTCCGCTGCTTGCCCATTTCCTCACCGAGGATTGCTTGTAACCATATCTGTCGCAGTAATCCTTGACGCTCAACATGCCGATCCCCTACCCGTCAAACCGATAGTCCCGTATGCACAGCGTGTTGCAGTTCTCGCTGACGGCGCGCTGCGTGGGCACGGGGAATCCCTCGTCGGACTTCGCCCGCACATCCAGCGTGAGCTCCACCTCGGCGTCGTCGAGCGCCGAGAGCTGGCTCACGATCTCCTCCACGATCCGCCTCACGTCGCGGCTCACGCGCGTGCTGTCGAGCTTCGCGCTCATGGCGAACGACGTCGGCAACCTCCCGGTGCCGGCCACGGCGCCGTCGTCGTCCGAGCCGCCAACACCGGCCCATTGAGCGCCACCGGTCATGCGAGCACCGCCGGTACCCCCGACGCCGCTCGCGTCTGGGCCGTCGATGCCGCCCCGTCCGTCAGACGCCGCGCCCTCTCCGCCCATGTCATCGGCACCGACGGCCTGCTCGCGCTCGCGCCGCCTGCACTCGGCCTCGGCGCGCTCCTCTGCCTCGCGCTCCAGCTGGTCGGCGGCCACGGCGCGTTTCACCAGGAAGTCAGTCTGGTTGATGCGCATGCGCGCCTGCCCGAGCGTCAGGTCAAGGTAGCGCCCGTCCGAGACGCCCGACGCGATGCCAAAGTACTCGGTCGACCCCGAGCCCTCACGTATGGCGTCCTCCAGCACCGAGTACTGCGAGAGCTTTGGCAGATAGCAGTACGTGCACAGGTAGTCCCACAGCTGCTTCACCTGGATGTCGCGCCTCTCGGCGTCACGCCACAGCACGCGATCGAGTTCCATCAGCAGCACGGCAGGCGACCAGTTCGTGATCGCGTCCGCGTTGGAGAGCAACTTGCGCGCCGCCCTGTGGGGAGCGTCCTCCCCGCCGCCCGCGATGCGGTCCAGCTTCCACGTCGTCTCCATCAGACCCGTCGAGAGGTCAATCACGGGCGTGAGCAGCCAGCTGTACGCCTCCTGCACCCGCGCCTTCAGCGTATCCTCCGCACGGGCGACGTTTCGCTCGGCCTCACGAGCCTGCGCCATGTCAAGGTTCAGCTGCTCTTTGTCGTCATATATGGAGCGCCAGGCCAAGAAGGCGCGCGCGGCCTGGTTGAGCGAGCCCACCGACGCGTTGTCGCAGGCGATGAACACGAGCGTGTTCTTGTACTGCCTCGGGGCCGTGCCGCGCGTGTCGAGAATCTCCCGCGCGGCGGCGATCGCCTTGGAGCCGTCGTCGTCCGCGCGGTGCGGGGCCCTGGGCGAGAGCACCACGAGCCGCAGCCTCTGCTCGTCAGGCACGTCGAGCGAGCTCGCGGGACACACGTGAAGGCCTTCGAAGGGCTCGCATCTGCGCATCCCCTTGAGGCGCCGCTCCACCTCGTAGCTCACGTCGTCGGCAGCAAGCTGCTGGGCGCGGTCCTCCATGGTCTTGCGCAGCGTGGGGCGCGTGTCGTACCAGTAGCGGTTGCCCTGCGCGTCGCTGTAGAGAAACGACGAGGATGTCTGCAGCGTGCCGAGCGCGTCGTTGAACGTGGCGATGCTCTCGCCAGGCTGCACAACGCCCAGACGGATGTGCGAGCGCTCGATGCCGCGGGCGTTCTGGCCCTTCACGTCGGGGGCCGACCCCAGCATGATGGTGCGCGCCACGCGCCGTGAGGCCATGAACTTGCCGTAGCGGATGTTCTGCTGATCGTTCTTGAACGGCAGCGACTTGCGCCCGTCGATCTCGGAGTCCACGACGCCGTTCCAGTTCTCGTCCAGGTAGCGCGTCAGCTCGTCGCGCACGTTGGGCTTGTCCAGCGGGATGGACCCCGGCATGATCATGGGGCTCTCGTCGCCGCACACCCACAGCTCGTGAATCACGGCGGCCATCAGGCGCAGCACGCCGCGCGTTCGTTGGAAGCTCTCGAGCGTCGCCCAGTCCTCGTAGAGGCGGTCGAACACCTCGGGGTGGATGGGATAGCAGCTCACCATGCGGTCTCGGTACTCAAGCTCGCGGGCGTCCACGGGGAAGTCCGCCGCGTTCTCGTTGTACATCTTGCTGTAGGCGTTGCACACGGCGTCACGCTTGGCAGGCTCCTTGCAGTCTAGGAAGAGCCGCCTGCGCACCACCTCAAAGCCCTCGCTGGCGCTGACGGGCTTCCAGATGGCCTCCATGCGGCCGAAGGTGTGCTCGATGGCCTCCAACGTGCGCTGGCCGCTGTCGCCGCCGATCTCGCGCTCGCTCTCGGGGATGGACGCCACCACAAGGCCGCGCCTGCTCGCGCGCGCCGCCTCGGTGAGCTCCTGGATGAAGGTGATGAAGTTGTCAAAGGTTCCCGCCGGCAGCTTCTCGGTCCCGTAGAGCTTCTTGGCATAGGCAACCAACTCGTCAACGAGCACGAGCACGCAGCCGCAGGCGTCAAACATCTCAGCCAGGGCCTGCGAGCCCGGCGAGACGCCGCGGCGGTCGGCGTCGCGGACGTACTCGTAGATGGCGGGCTCCTTGCGGGCCACGGCCAGCTGATAGGCGATCTCGCCCCACACGGTGTTCACGGTCACGCCGGGCAGGTCGGCCGGGCGCCTCGCCTTGGCGGGGTTGAGCGCCGTCCCCACGATCACGGCCACGCTCACCTCGGGCACCTCGTCCACGCCCGCCTCGTCCAGCACGGGGCGCACGTTGGGCAGGCTTCCCGTGAGCCTGGGCGAGCGCAGGAGATGGTAGAGCGCGAGCATGCTGTGCGTCTTGCCGCCGCCGAAGGCGGTCTTCAGCTGGATCACGGGCTCGCCGTCAAGGCCGGCCACGCGGCGCAGCGCCTGCACGAGCAGGCCCTTCATGCCCTCGGTCACGTACGTGCGCCCGAAGAACTCCACGGGGTCGCGGTACTCGAGCGTCCCCTCGCCACGCGCCACCTGCGCCAGGTCGGCGGCGAACTCGGCGTTGCGGTAGCGGCCCTCCGCAACGTCCTGATGAGGCTCCATCACGTCGCGCCAGCTGGGCAACCCTTCCACCGCGATGGTCTCCGCCTTGGCCTTGGAGGCGGTGACGGGCTGCGCCGTCGCCACCGCGTTGCTCGTCGTCACCGACCCCTCGGCGCTGCCGTAGCGCGCCTCGCGAAGCAGCGCGTTGATCTCCGCCGCGCCGTCGGGGTCCACCTGCTCGCACAGGCGACTCATGGTGTCAAGCGCGCGCCACGTGTCGTTGTCGCTGAAGTCCTGGCTTCCCCGATGCGCGAGCTTGTTCCGGGTGCCCTTGAGCTCCATGACCCAGTTCTTGCAGTCCTTGGAGAGGTTCTTCCTGAAGACGTCACGCCAGCGGATGTCCATGATGAGGAGACATTTGGCGATGTCGAGAGAGTCGACGAGCTCCCCGTATGTGCCCGACGGGGGGAGGTCGCGTCGCTGGTCCTCGTACATGTCGCGAAGGACGCCCTCCTGCCACCACGCGTCGTCACCGTACTCGCGAATCAGCTCGCGTGCGATATAGGGCGCGAGGGAGTTGAGCAGAACGTCGAACGCCTTCGTCACGCGCAGGTAGTTCTCCATGGCTATTCGCCATCCATTCCGTAGTCGAGCGTCTCCTGCCGGGAACCCCTCGCCCGCAGCTCCGCGGCCTTCGCCTGAATCTCAGGCCAGCCGACCACCAGCGAGTTGTACGCGAACGCCTCCGCGTTCCACCCCTTCTTGTCCGCGATGGTGAAGAGGCGGTACGCCAGTGCGCGGGCGCCCTCGACACGGCCGTCATAGGCGTCGCCGATCAGCGCGGCGCAGCCGTCCACGCCCTTGGTCGCCATGGCGTGGGTGAGCTGCTGGGTGAAGAGCCACGCGAACGACGGGTCGGCCTTCGTCCGCAGCTCGTCGCGTCCCAGCAGGCGCACCACGCCCTTGCTTGAGCTCAGGGCTCCCCTGGCGGCAAGCCCCTGGATGGAGGTGTTCTTGGCGCGGGCGAGCACGTCCGCCTCGCCGAAGCGGATCTCGTTGAAGGCGCACTGCGTGTAGAGGTCCACGCAGAAGCGGCTGTCCCGGTCCAGGTCACTGTCCTGGTCGGAGAAGTACAGGTCCAGCTCCTGGTTGATGAGCTGCAGCGCCGCGCGCACGGTCATCTCCCCGCCGTCGGACTCCAGCACCTTCGAGTAGCGCGAGTACACGCCGATGCCGGGCCCGATGGCCGACTGCGCCATGTCCACGGGCGCGATGTTGCTCGTGCGCAGCTTGTCCAGGGCAGGCCGCAGCTCGCGCTTGAGCGCGCCCACAAGCTCGCGGCGCGTCGCCATGGGCGCGTCGGCAGGCCGCTTGCGGCAGACGAGGACGATGGAGGACGCGAGCGCGTTAGTGCCAGATGCAATCATGCGCGAGGCCATTTCAGTGCGCATCGGCCAGGTGCCCGTGATCGAGAAGCCCGCGCGGATGATGGCGGAGAGCATCGTCTCCCAGCCGGTCGACGCCGTGGACTCCACGTCGTTCGAGGTCTCGGTCTCGCTCTGCTTGAAGGCATAGTAGATGGTCACGGGCACGTCCTCGCGGGCGTACTTGTTCACCTGCTTGAAGGCGCTGAACATGCCTTCCTCGAAGAACTCGCGCGCGCCGTCCTTGCCGCGATTCTCGCGATAGGGCGTGGCCACGAGCTCCTCGTGCTTAGGCACGAGCATGGTGCTGAAGAGCTTGGGGTACGTGTTGCGAAGCGACTGGCGGAGCCAAACGTAGAAGAAGTCCGAGAGGTCCGCGTAGCCGATGTTGTCGTAGTAAGGAGGATCCGTCGACACAAGGATGTTACGCATGCCGTTGTCGCTCTGGGCATCGAGCTGCTTTGCGGTTCCGCTGCGGTCTCTTACAAAATTAAAAGATCCAGCAACGAGCGATTTGATTTCGTTATTAACCAGCACCTTCCAAGAGCCAGAGCTCTCGCTGAAAGCGTTGGCTTCAGCAAAGTCCCAAACCATGGGGATTGCCTGACGTGCAAATAGCTGCCGGGGGCACTGGGCGACGGGCTCCCAACGATTTAGTGCATTGCCAAGGTCGGCGAGCTTATCGATAACAAACGCCAGATACACGCCGACGGCCTCGCCGTAGGCCGTGGCACCCCTGCCATGCTGCGCGAGCCCCACACCGTCGTCGACCATGCCGGCGGCGATCGCGTCATGAGTGGCCCTCTCCTGCGCCTCGTGCACGAGCTCGGAGAATGTCGTGAGCGCCGTCAGCTGACGGTTGGTGAAGAGCTTGTCGAAGGTATCGAGGCCATAGGGAACGCATGAGCCACCAGTGAAGTGCTTCGCGAGGTTGCCCGTGGGATAGTCCTCAGGCTTATCAACATTGGCCGCCGCAATATGTTCTGCGTTTGGAGCAATATAGCTACGGCCATGTTGTCCCTCGGCAACAATAGCCATGAGCTCTGCACTCACCCTGCCCGCTTTCGATTCTTCCTTCACATACCCAAGATCAATGGGTGTGCCGCAGTGGAGGCAGGTCGCGCCCCTTCGATTAACCGTGCCCTCGCGCATCGACTTACCGGGTTTTACAAAAAACTCGATATCTCCGTCGTGGCACAGGGGCTCCACGTGCCACTCCTTGCCCCTCTTCTTCGAGAGGTCAAAGGAGCGCACCAATGGCGTCTCGCAGCCGCAGGCAGGGTTGGGACATCTGACGGTGCGCGCCCAGATCCACGCGATGACGGTCGCCTCGCCACCGCCTTGCTCGACGGGGACCTGAACCTTGGGGTATAGATGACCGATGCGTCGGTACGCCTCGTCGCGCATCCAGCTGCCGTAGTACTCCACGTCGGCCGCAAGCCCCGCGTTGCCGGACCAGTCATCCATGTCCCTGCGTGCCTGCGCGTCGGGGTTGACGGCAGGCCGTCCCGCAAACAGGGGCGGGATCTCGATCATCGCCTTGTTGATGGTCACAGCGACGGGGTTGAGGTCCTGTGCGTATGCCTCAAGCCCTAAGCGCTGGGCTTCGAGAGGGATAGCACCCCCCCCCGCGAACGGGTCAAGCAGCTTGATCGGCTCCTCGCCCATGCTCTTGCGGATCTCGTCCTTCGCGGCGTTCAGCACGCGGCTGTTGTTGGAGTTCTCCCACACCACGAGCTGCTCGAGGATTCCGAAGAGCCTTTTGCGCTCAGCGTCCTGTGCCTCCTTGGTGGGAAACTCCTCCGGGTGGCTTGAGGGGTCGTCCACGAGCGACGCCCAGATGACGGCACGCGCCGCGGCGAGCGGACGGCGAGCCCACCAGAGGTGCAGCGTCGAGGGATGGCCGTGGCGTATGGACTTCTCGCGCGCCGACGCCTCGTTGATCGCGTCGAGCGGCAACGCCACCTCGATGAGCTTCTTCACTGCCATGTGTCCGTCCTTTCAAGGACGACCTCGCCTGAAGCGACGAGGCGCCCTATGTCGTATGTGGCGCTGTTCTGGGTGAACGAGGGAGCCGAGAGCGCTGGACGCGCCAGGTAGATGGTGTGCGTGCGACACCCGTCCACCTCCACGAGCGCGAGCAGCCAGCACTCGGGCTTGTTGAGCGCGCAGAGCATCTCGTTCTTGGAGAGCGTCACGGTCTCCGCGCCGGCGACGCGACCCTTCACCTCTATCATCCGAAGCGCCGCACCCTCGGCGTCCTGCATCCCCCGCGGCACCTTTGACTCGATATCGTAGCCGATCTTGCGGTGGGCGCTCACGTCATGCGGGAAGTAGCCCAGCTCCCGCTCGATGGCCATGACGGTGTCCATCGCGGAGAGCTCAGTCCTGTGCTTGGCCTCCGCATCAGCCGACTGGCCATCGGGCGCGCGCTCTCCCTCGCTTGCCAGCATGTTTGAGGGCACCACGAGTGCAGCCCCCACCACGCGCGGCGGCATGGGCGAGAGCTGGCGCTGCAGGTCAAGCTGGCGCTTGCGCGCCTGCAGCCGTTCGGCGAGCTCGTTGGCGCGGCGCTCGGCGTAGGCGGAGCTCTGCCTGCGAGAGGGCTTGCCCGCGTCCTCGCGCTGCTTGAGCTCCCAGGCGCGGTTGTCCCAGTACTCGATCTCGGCGCCAAGCCTGCGCTCCACCGCCCGCTGCACCTTGTCGGCGTGCGCGTTCGTGCGACGCCTCACCTCGCGGAACTGCTCGGGCACGATGTGCTGGATGGCGTAGTCGGTGGCGAGTCCCTCGGGGTCTCGCTCAAGCCAGCCAAGCTCATCGGGGAAGGTCCCCTCGATGCGCGCCGCCTCCGCCCTCGTGGGCGCGCGGTAGTCAAGGTAGGGCGCCCAGCCGGCGTCGGCTGCGTTGCCGTCGTAGTCGCACTCCACGAACCGCACGGACCTGTCCACGGTGCGACGGGTGCCGTCGGCGAGCGTGGTGCCGTCCTGCACGCCCGTCTCCACCCAGAAGAGCAGCCGCGCGGTGGTGGCCGCCGGGTCGTCGTCCACGAGCACGGTCCCCTGCCGAAGGAGCGCCCGGTCCTGCGCGAGCGTCTCGGACACGAGCGCGTCAAGCAGCGGATGCCCGGGGCAGACGAGGTCGGCATCGGGCGCGCCCGCCACATGAACGTTCCCCTTCTCGAAGCAGACCCGCTCGTAGCTCGCGAGCACCGGGTCGGCCACGCCCACCTGCGCGCGCCTGGTTCGCACCGCAAACGGCACACAGGTGACCTCGTAACGCCCCGCCTCACGCGGCTCCGCCGTCCCGCCGAGCCGCTCCATCGCCTCAAGGAAGAACGCCTCGATGAAATGGGGCTCCAGCTTGCGGGCCTCCATGCGCTCCATGGACTCCTTGATGCCCGCCACGGTCGCGGCGTCCATCACGTCGTTCGTGAGCGCATAGTCGGCGAGCAGCCTGCGCAGCGCGTCGGCGTCAAGCGAGCTGTCCACCACCTGGTTCAGGCGCGCCTGCACCTTCGGGTCGTCGCCGTAGCGCACGGCCTCGACCAACAGGTCGGACAGCGACTTGTCCTCAAAGGTCACACGCCCCAGGATGTCAAACACGCGTCCGCCCAGGGCCGAGCGCTCCTCGTCGAGCTTCTGGAAGAGCCGGTCGAACACCTGACCCTCGCGCGTCTCCTTGGCCACGAGATTCCACAGGTGGCACACCTCGGTCTGCCCGATGCGGTGGATGCGTCCGAATCGTTGCTCGATGCGGTTGGGATTCCAGGGCAGGTCGTAGTTCACCATCAGGTGTGCCCGCTGCAGGTTGATTCCCTCGCCCGCGGCGTCAGTCGCCACGAGCACGCGCACCTCCTTATCTTGGCGGAAGCTCTCCTCTGCCCGGTGGCGTTCGTCGCGGCTCATGCCGCCCCGTATGGTGATGACCGCCTCATGGCTGCCAAGCAGCTGCCGAATGCGCGTGGCGAGGTACTCAAGCGTGTCCTTGTGCTCGGTGAACACGATGAGCTTCTCGCGCCGCCCATCAGGGTCGAACATCATGCGGTTCTCCTGCAGAAGGCGGCTGAGCTCGTCCCACTTGCGATCCTCGCCCGAGTGCCGCACGTCGTTGGCCTTGCGCTCCAGCAGGCCGAGCTTGGCGATCTCTGCCTCGAGCTCGGCCGCCGTGGCCGAGGCCGAGGCCTCGTCCACAAGGCCGTCCTCCATGTCCTCAAGCTCGTCGTCGGTGTAGTCGTCCTCGTCAAAGTCGTCGTCGAGCGCGCCGAACTCGCTCGCGTAGCCCCCCGCGTGGCGAGATCGGTCGTTCGCCTCGGCAAGACGCTTCTCCAGCCGCTCGCGGCGTCGCCTGAGCGATTGGTAGATGGCCTCGGGCGATGAGGCGAGCCTACGCTGCAGGATGGTGAGGGCGAAGCCCACGCTGTTGCGATGCTTGCCGTCAAGGCGGTCGGCGCGGTTGAACTCGTTGGTCACGTACTCGGTCACCATGTCGTAGAGCTCGCGCTCCGCGTCGGAGAGGGTGTAGGTCACGGTATAGGCACGCCGCTCGGGGAAGAGCGGCCTGCCGTCAAACCTCAGCAGCTCCTCCTTCACGAGCCGCCGCATCACGTCCGAGAGGTCGCCTAGGTCGCTTGTGGGCGGCAACGCGCTCTCAGGCGCGTCGCCGGAGAGCGACGCCCTTGCGGGCCTCGGATCGTTGGCGCTCCCCCTGCTCTTCCTGCGATGCGGCGCGCCCTCAAAGCGATCGCGGTCCACGAGCGCCATGAAGAGCTGGAAGTCCTCAGACTTGCCGTCGTGCGGGGTGGCCGTCATGAGCAACAGGTTCTCGGTGAGCTCCCCCAGAAGCCGTCCCAGCAGGTAGCGCTTGGTGTACTTCACCTCGCCGCCGAACACGGTGGCGCTCATCTTATGAGCCTCGTCCACCACCACGAGGTCCCAGCGCGTTTGCCTCAACAGCCCCTGCACGTCCTCGGAGCGCGCGAGCTTGTCAAGCCGCGCGATGCACAGGTCGTGCTCCGCGAACGCGTTGCGCGTGGCCGCCGCCTCAAGCAGGTCGTTCGTGACGATGGCGAACGGCAGGTGGAACTTGCGCCACAGCTCGTCCTGCCACTGCTCCACGAGGTTGCCGGGGCTCACGATCAGGCAACGGCGCAGGTCGCCGCGCGCGAGCATCTCCTTGATGAGCAGGCCTGCCATGATGGTCTTGCCCGCGCCGGGATCGTCGGCCAGGACGAAGCGCAGCGGCAGCTTGGGCAGCATCTCCTGGTACACGGCAGAGATCTGATGCGGCAGCGGCTCGATTGCCGAGGTGCGCACGGCAAGGTACGGGTCAAAGAGATGGGCGAGCTGGATGCGGTACGCCTCGGCGGCAAGCTTCAGGCGATCCGGGTCGGCATCAAAGGTCCAGTCGGACTTGCCGACGAGCGCGATGCGTTCCTCGTCCTCCCGGAAGAGCATCGTTTCGGCCGGTGCGCCCGCCTCGGTGCGGTACACGACCGAGAGTACCGCGTCGCCGTGCCAGGTGACGTCAATCACGGTCACCGGGGCATCGCCCGCGATGCCAAGCACCTTCGCACCCTTGCGGATTTCCTCGAGACGGGCCATGCTACCGCCCGCTCCTCTTGGGCTCGCCGGAGTCCTTGGCGAGTCTCGTCAGCTCGCCAATGTGGCGCTGCAGGTAGGACACCGGTCGTATGATGGCCATGCTCGCAGCGTGCCTCCCCGCATTGACGTACAAAGGTACATCGCATCATACA
Source organism: uncultured Coriobacteriaceae bacterium (assembly GCA_902783515.1). Taxonomy (GTDB): domain Bacteria; phylum Actinomycetota; class Coriobacteriia; order Coriobacteriales; family UMGS124; genus CAIFEU01. Next base: position 11,513 of record CACZRK010000189.1, read on the forward strand.
TTACGTGGATCCATTGTCACGTGGATCTAGCACGCATCGTTCTGGAAGCAACGCTCCTTTCGCGCCGGGCGGGCTCAGGCGTCCGGCTCCCGAATCATATGCGGCAAATCATGGTTAGATGATTATGGGATTGTGTGACCTCCTCCGTGTCAGAGGAACGCCCTCCCTTTGGACTACGCGCCCGAGATGCGCCTCTCGGTGCGAGTGAGAGTGTTTTCGGAGCACGCACGCCGAAACAAGGACGCGCGTCGCAGCCCGTCCGTCCACACCCTCCCCGCACACGTGGCGTCGACCCGCGCGGGCATGCTCACGCGACGCGTGGGCGCGCCCCGCGGAGGTGACGTTGGATGGTCGCGTGCGTGGGCTGCGCGCAAGGATCGATCGAGCGCGGGGCACACGGGATGCGGGGCACACGTTCAGAACACAGGGGCGCACGCTCATGCTCGACGTGAGCGAGAAGCGAGCAACAAAAAAAGGCCAGCCGACCGGCTGGCCTCTCATTTTCATGGAGCGGACAACGGGACTCGAACCCGCGACCCCAACCTTGGCAAGGTTGTGCTCTACCAACTGAGCCATGTCCGCATGGAGGAGACGCCCGGATTCGAACCGGGGGTAAAGGCTTTGCAGGCCTCTGCCTTACCACTTGGCTACGTCTCCGGATGCAAAGGGCCGGCTCACCGGCCCTGTGAAACCGAATGGAGCGGACAACGGGACTCGAACCCGCGACCCCAACCTTGGCAAGGTTGTGCTCTACCAACTGA
>CACZRK010000190.1 GCA_902783515.1 uncultured Coriobacteriaceae bacterium
CGGCAGGCCCTCGCCGCGCAGGCGCGGGAGGTCCTGGGGACGCACGGCTATCGCGAGTACGCGCTCGGCAGGTTCGTGAGGGCGGACGCCCCGCACGCCGTGGACCGCTTTGACGCCGCCGTGCGCGCCGGCGCGGGGCAGCTCGGGATGGGCGCCGGCGCCGTCAGCGTCCTTGACGGTTTCACGTACCGGACGACCGGGGACTTTGACGCCTACGTGCGCGACGCGGGCGACTTCGCGCGCACCACGGTCAGCCCCTGCGCGACCGACGCCGCGTTCGTGCAGGCGCGGCTCGCGCAGGGCATGCTCGACGCGCTCGCGCCGTTCTCGCTCGCCGACCTTGCACGCGCGGCCGGCCTCTCGGGGGCCGACCGTCTGGACGCCCAGGTCACCGCGCGGCTCGCGGCGCTCGTCGCGGACGGCACGTGCGCGCGCGACGAGACGGGGCGGCTGAGCTACGCCGACCGCGGGCGTCTCGACCGACTCACTGCCCTGGGCGCCGAGGAGATCCTCTGACGCACCGGCGCGCGCCGGCTGCCGTCAGGGCGCGCCGGGGCTGACTCAGAGCGCACGCAAGAAGGCCCCGTCCCGGCGCGATGCCGAGGCGGGGCCTCCCGTCACGTGGTCACGTGGTCACGTGCTCATGCCGTCATGCCGTCGGCCACCGGCGACTCGCGCCGGCGCCGCTCGGGCGCGCTCGCGGCGCAGCCCCTACGCGACCGGCACGAACTTGTCCGCGCTCGCGCCGCACAGCGGGCAGACGAAGTCGTCGGGCAGGGACTCGCCCTCAAAGACGTAGCCGCAGACCGAGCACTTCCACTGCTTGGTGGCGGCCGTCTGCGGGACGGTGCCGGCGGCCACGGCGGCGGTGTCCGGGTTCGTGTGCATCACGTCGCCCGCGGAGGCGTTCACGACCTTCGGGTCGGACTCGAGCGTCTTCAGCACGGCGGAGGAGTCGTCGCCGGCGACGGAGGCGGCCAGCGCGTCGGCGAGGTCCTGCAGCTCGGCGAGGTTCGCCTCGTTGGTCGTGGACAGCAGCGTGATGTCGCTGCCGACCAGCGTCATGTTGCTCATCTGCGCGACGATGTTGCGCATGAGCTTCGCGGCGACCGGCTGCCACGAGCCGTTCTCGATGAACGCGACGTGGCGGTTCTGCATGTTGTGCTCAACGAGGTAGTTGAGCAGCTCCTTCATGGGCGTGTAGATGCCCATGTTGTACGTCGGGCTCGCGAAGACCAGGTGGCTCGCGCGGAAGGCCTCGGCGAGCAGCCAGCTCTTGTGCGTCTTGGAGACGTCGTAGACCTTGACGTTCTCCACGCCGTTCTGCGACAGCATCGTGGCGAGGATGTTCGCCGCGTTCTCGGTGCCGCCGTAGATGGAGCCGTAGTAGATCACGACGGCCTGGTCCTCGGGCTCGTAGTTGGCCCAGTGGGTGTACTTGTCCAGGATCTTGTCGATGTCCTTGCGCCACACGAGGCCGTGCGTGGAGCAGATGTACTTGATGTCCAGCGTGGCGGCCTTGTCGAGCACGGCCTGGATCTGCGGGCCGTACTTGCCCACGATGTTCACGACGAAGCGACGCGCCTCGGGCATCCAGTCGTTGTCGTAGTCCACCTGGTCGGCGAAGATGTTGCCGTCCAGCGAGTTGAACGAGCCGAACGCGTCGGCGCTGAACAGCACGCCGGAGGCCGCGTCATAGCACATGAGGACCTCGGGCCAGTGCACCATCGGGGCCTCGACGAAGGCGAGCGAGTGCGTGCCGAGCTCCAGCACGTCGCCCTCCGCCACGATCTTCGTGCGATCGGTGGCGTCGATCTCAAAGAACTGGTCGATGAGCTCCTTGGCCTTGGCGGACGTCACGATCGTGCACTGCGGGAACTTGTTGAGGATCAGGTCGATGCCGGCGCTGTGGTCGGGCTCCATGTGGTCGACCACCAGGTAGTCGATCTGACGGCCGTCCAGCACCGCGTTCAGGTTCTCCAGCCACTGGCCAGTCACCGCGCGGTCAATGGTGTCGATCAGGGCGACCTTGTCGTCGAGAATGACGTACGAGTTGTACGTCATGCCCTGCTCGAGCGGGTAGACGTTCTCGAACAGCGCAAGGCGCTTGTCGGCGGCACCGACCCACCAGATGTCGTCGGTGATCTGACGCGCGTTGCCCTTCCCGGCAAAGAAGTCGTTCACCTTCGGCGCGGTCGTGGCGCCGGCCTCGGCTGCCTTCGCAGAGCCGCCCGCCATCGCTGCGGCGGCCACGCCCGCGGCCGCGCCGGCGGCGGCACCCACAAAGCCTCGACGCGAGGTAACAGTGTCCATGCTGTACGCTCCTTCTCCTCAGATCCCCCGTTCGGGCGCGCGACCGTTCGCGAGCCCGCACCTGACAGACGCGTTCCGCGAGCGCCGCGCGGC